>NZ_JBSXMU010000308.1:0-321 GCF_054073225.1 Teichococcus aerofrigidensis | reverse complement strand
AGGCGACGATGCAGGCACGGATGGCCCGGTCGCCAGGATCGGCAAGCGTCCGTTTCGCGGCGGGGGGCCGCTTAACCGGCGGCGGTGGTGGGACCCACGGTTCCCGCGCCGGCCAGACGAAGGCCAAGACCGGCGGCCGGTCGCCGTTCGCGATATAGGCCAGGGAGCGCCGCAGGAAGCCGGGGCGGTAGGGCTTTTGCGCCGGGGCAGCGCGGAAGGGAACCGGGCCGATCATCGCACCACCTCGCCCTCGATCACCGTGCAGAGTTTGGAACCGCGGCGGTGCGAAACCACCGGCAGCGCGGCCAGCTCGGCGGCTTC
>NZ_JBSXMU010000307.1:0-324 GCF_054073225.1 Teichococcus aerofrigidensis | reverse complement strand
GCGCGCAGCACAGCCGGCAGGTCGGTCCCGCCATCCGGCCGCATCCCGACCCGCGCCGCCGGCGGCAGGCTCCGCCCGGCCGCGTCCGACACCACCCGCGCCACCGCCAGCGGCAGGCCATGTCGCGCCGCGACCCGCGCCGCGACATGCGATTCCATGTCCACCGCCAGCGCGCCGGTCGCCGCATGCAGCGCGGCCTTCTCCGCCGCCTCGGCCACCATGGCGTCCCGCCCCAGCACCGTCCCCGCCACCGCCCCGGGCAGCCGGCCCAGCAGCCGGTCGGCCCAGGCGGGGTCGGTCCCCGTCTCCCGCGCCGCCTCGCGC
>NZ_JBSXMU010000306.1:0-338 GCF_054073225.1 Teichococcus aerofrigidensis | reverse complement strand
AAGGTCACATCCGCCCCGGCCTCCGCCAGCCTGCCGCCCCTGCCCGGTCTGCTGGAGGCGGGGCTGGGCTGGCTGTCCGGGCTGCTGGCGGCCAGTCCGGGCGAGGTGCTGGGCTATGTCGTGCCGCCCGGCAGCCATCGCCACGACCTGCGCCTGCTGGTCTGGGACGAAGCCGGGGGCGTCGGGCAGCTGCGCGGGCTGGGGCCCCTGCCGGAGCCGGCCAGCCTGGCCGGCGGCTGCAGCATGGCGGCCTTCCGGCGGGCCGCCGGCCTGCCGCCGCCGGATGCGCCGCCCGCGGTGCTGGCGCCCGCCATGCGGCGCGTCGCCCTGGCCCAGGC
>NZ_JBSXMU010000305.1:0-383 GCF_054073225.1 Teichococcus aerofrigidensis | reverse complement strand
TGTGTCCCGTGGGGCCTGGCGCGGGGGGGGGCGGCCCCCCCCGTCTCGGGCGGCGCCGGGATGGCATGACCCGCGCCGAGCGCCGCCAGCAGGCCGCCCTGCGCCGGCGGCGGGGAGGCATGGAGCTGCGCCAGCAGGGCCGGGCCGCCGGCGGGGGCGCGGCGGTGCTCGGTCGGGGCCGTCGGCGGGACGCTCAGTGCCGCCAGACCCTGGCGGATCAGCAGCGGCAGGGCCGCGGGTGGGGACACGGCCTGGGAGGCGGGCGGAGGAAGCGGAACGGCAGGCGGCACCGCCTGCAGATACGGCGGCGGGCCCCCCCCGGGGGGGGGGGGGGGGGGGGGGGCGCGCCCACCGCCGAGCAGGAGAGGCTGTGGCCGACCCCG
>NZ_JBSXMU010000304.1:0-393 GCF_054073225.1 Teichococcus aerofrigidensis | reverse complement strand
GGGCTTGGCTCAGCGCCGAGGCGCCCGCGCCCATCGCCACGAAGACGGTCGCGAACCCCAGGACGAAGCAGAGGCCGAGGCCGACCGTGGCGAGGCGACCGGGCGCCGCGCGTTCGGCGGCGACCGAGCGACCGGCGACGTAGGAGACGTAGCCGGGCACCAGCGGCAGCACGCAGGGCGAGAGGAACGAGACCATCCCGGCCAGGAAGGCTGTCAGGAGGCCGGACATCTGGAGGAGCGGGTTCACGGCGGTCCCGCCCTCAGGGTCGCGCCGCGGAGGTCGGCGCGCCCGCCGGTTCGCGCCTCCCGCCGACGAGGAGCAGGAGCGCGACGCCGACGAAGATCGCGGTGTCGGCAAGGTTGAAGGCGGGCCAGTGGTAGCCAGCCACGTGG
>NZ_JBSXMU010000303.1:0-399 GCF_054073225.1 Teichococcus aerofrigidensis | reverse complement strand
CGGCGACCGGAGCCTCCTCCCCCGCCTTCTCCCCGGCCGCATCCGCGGCGGCCGGCACCGGCTCGACACCGATCGGCGCGACCGCGGCGGGCGTCACCTCCGCGGCCACCGCCGGCACATCGGGCGCGGCGGCGGGAGGCGACACGGGCTCCGGCGGCACCGGAGCGACCGGAGCGACCTCGGCCGTCACCGCCTCCATCGCCGGGGCGGGACCACGCTCGGCGGCCTCCTCGGCGGCGGCCATGGCGTCGAAGATGTCGTCCAGCGTGCCGGCGAAGGGATCGGCCGGCGTCGGCCCGGCATAGCGGGCCTGCACCTGCGCCTCGCCCTCGGCACCGCCGCGCGGCCGGTTGCTGCGACGGCCACGGCGGCGCAGCCGGCGCTCCGTCTCGTCCGGCC
>NZ_JBSXMU010000302.1:0-400 GCF_054073225.1 Teichococcus aerofrigidensis | reverse complement strand
CGCCTGCAGGGCGGGCGCGTGCAGCCGATGGGGCCCCTGGCCGGCCGCGCCCCCGCCGCGCTGGGGCGGGCACGCCGGCTGATCCTGCTGGTGCCGCCGGCCTGGGTCCTGCGCCGGGTGCTGACCTTGCCGGCGGCCGCCGAGGCCCGCCTGGGCGAGGTGCTGGACTTCGAGATCGAGCAGCACGTCCCCTTCGCCGCCGCGGAGGTGCTTTGGGATGCGCGGGTGCTGCGCCGCCTGGCCGAGGCGCAGCGGATCGAGGTGGAGGTGGCGGTGTTGCCGCGGGCCGCCATCGCGGAGGCCGCGCGGGCCGCGCGGGGGCGGGCTGCCCATGCCGTGCTGGAGGCCCGCGGCGATCCGGCCGCGCCCTGGCCGGCCATCCCGCTGGACGGGCTCGCGC
>NZ_JBSXMU010000301.1:0-408 GCF_054073225.1 Teichococcus aerofrigidensis | reverse complement strand
CCGCGGGTCAGCGCGGCCAGGGCGGCGGCGACATCCCGCGCCGCGGCCGAGTCGTAGTCCAGGCCCAGCGCCGCCAGCAGACCGGCGAGGTCGGCGAAACCGAGGCGAAGGCGCAGCGCGCGGCCGCCCGTCAGCACCTCCAGCGCCTGCAGGCCGGTGGCCACGGCCGCCTGATAGCCGGGAATGTCGAAGCCGCCCGCCTCGTCGAGGAAGGCGGGCAGGTTGAGCACGAAGCGCGGCTCCGCCCGGGCCTCGCCCTTCCCGGCCGGGGCGCCCGCCCAGGTGGAGGCCCCCGCCCAGGTGGAGGCTCCGGGCGCGGCGCGGCGCGCCAGCAGCAGGCGGCGCAGGGCAGCGGCGAGTCGCGGGGCTTCCGCGGGGTCGAGCAGCGGCAGCTCCCCCCCGCCGGGC
>NZ_JBSXMU010000300.1:0-415 GCF_054073225.1 Teichococcus aerofrigidensis | reverse complement strand
CCGCCATCCTGGGCGCCGCGCTGGAGGCGCGCCGGCGCGGTGTCCCGGTGCTGCTGGACGGTTTCGTCTGCACCGCCGCCGCCGCCCCCCTCGCCCGGCTGGCGCCGGGCGGGCTGGACCACGCCCTGGTGGCGCATTGCTCGGCCGAGGCCGGCCACCGCCGGCTGGTGGAGGCGCTCGGCCAGAGGCCGTTGCTCGACCTCGGGATGCGGCTGGGCGAGGCCTCCGGCGCGGCGCTCGCCGTGCCGCTGCTGCGCGCCGCCCTGGCCTGCCATGCCGGGATGGCGACCTTCGCCGAGGCCGGCGTGGCCGAAGGCGCCCCATGAGGGCCTGGGCCACCGCCCGCCTGGCCGAGCTGGCTGCGGCGCTGGGGCTGCTGACCCGCCTGCCGGTGCATCGCTGGCCGATGCCGCCC
>NZ_JBSXMU010000299.1:0-443 GCF_054073225.1 Teichococcus aerofrigidensis | reverse complement strand
GCCCGGCCCGCCTCGTCGTGCGCCAGCCCGGCCAGCTCGGCACGCTGGGCTGGGAGGCCTTCGACCTGCCCGAACCCGGCCTCGGCGAGGTCACGGTGCGCGTCTCCGCCGCCGGGCTGAACTTCCGCGACCTGATGTGGGCGCAGGGCCTGTTGCCGGAGGAGGCGCTGCTCTCGGGCTTCGCCGGGCCGACGCTGGGGATGGAGATGGCCGGGCTGGTCGAGCGGGCCGGGCCGGGCAGCGGCTTCCAGCCCGGCGAGGCGGTGTTCGGCTTCGCCCCCGCCGCCCTGGCCAGCCGGGTGCTGACGCGCGGCGCGGCCCTGGCCCGCCTGCCGGACGGGCTCGGCTTCGCCGCCGCCGCCGGCCTGCCGGTCGCCTTCATGACGGCGATCTACGCGCTGGAGCATTGCGCCAGGCTGCGGCGCGGCGAGACGGTGCTGATC
>NZ_JBSXMU010000298.1:0-463 GCF_054073225.1 Teichococcus aerofrigidensis | reverse complement strand
GGAGACCGCCGGGGCGCGGGTCGAGCACCACGCGCTGGAGGAGGCCGCGCGGATCGCGCCGCGCCAGCTGCAGGACCGGCACGTGCTGCTGCTGGCGCGCCCGGACGCCGCGGCGCTCCCCGCCACCCTCGCCCGTGTGACGCGCCTGGCCGAGGCGGCGCAGGGCAGCGCCGCCAGCCTCACCCTGCTGCTCGGCGACACCGCGCGGGAGCCCGAGGCGGCGGCGCTGCTCGGCCTTGGCCGCGTGCTGGCCAACGAGATGCCGGGCCTGCGGCCGCGCCGAATCGGACTCGCCACCATGCCGGAGGAACGCGCCCTCGCCCGCCTGCTGCCGGAGTTGCTGCCCAATCCCTCGGCCGATCCCTCGGCCGATCCGTCCTTCGGGGCCGGCGCGGCGCGCGAGCCCGAGCTGCTGCTCTCGGCCCGCGCCTGTCTGCGGCCGCGCCTGCGCCCGGGCGCGGCC
>NZ_JBSXMU010000297.1:0-487 GCF_054073225.1 Teichococcus aerofrigidensis | reverse complement strand
GGCCAGCACCAGCTTGCCGATATGGGCGCTGGCCTGCAGCGTGCGGAAGGCGGCCTCGGCCTCCGCCGCCGGGCGCAGGGCATGGGGCAGCGGCGACAGGGTGCCGGCCCCGATACGGGCGGCGATCTCGCCCAGCAGGGCGCCGGCCAGCTCCGGCCGCGCGCTCGGCAGCTGATCCACATCGACGCCGAAATAGGTGATGTTCTGCCGGAAGGGGCGCAGGCCGAGGCGGCGGTTCTCGAAGAAGTCCCGCTTGCCCAGCTCGACGAAGCGGCCGAAGGGCGCGACGAGGCCGAGGCTGCGCTCCATCGCCTCGCCGGCCAGGGAGTTCAGCACGACATCCACGCCGCCCGGCCAGGCGGCACGCAGCCGGTCGGCGAAGCCGGGGTCGCGGCTGTCCAGCACCAGCTCCGCCCCGGCGGCCCGCAGGAAGGCGCGCTTGGCGGCGCTGCCGGCGGTGGCGGCGACCCGGGCCCCGGCGGCGCGC
>NZ_JBSXMU010000296.1:0-487 GCF_054073225.1 Teichococcus aerofrigidensis | reverse complement strand
CGGCCGTGGCGCGGCGCCGCGGCGGCTGCTAAGGCCCGGGGGCGGCGGCCCCCGCCATGCGCGCGCCCCCGGACGCGGCGGAGTTCGCCGCCCTGATGGAACCGCTGGGCCCCTTCGGCGCGGCGCCCCGCTTCGCCGCCGGCGTCTCGGGTGGCCCGCATTCCCTGGCGCTCGCCCTGCTGGCGCGGGATTTCGCCGCGGCGCGGGGCGGCAGCGTGCTGGGCCTCGTCGTCGATCATGGCCTGAGGCCCGGCAGCGCGGCCGAGGCCGACTGGACTGTCCGCCTGCTGCGCCGGCTCGGCCTGGAGGCCGAGGTCCTTGCCCTGGCCATGCCCCCCGGCGCCGCCCTGCAGGAACGGGCGCGGCAGGCCCGCCTGGCGGCGCTGCTGGCGGCCTGCACCCGCCACGGGCGGCCCTGGCTGCTGCTCGGCCAGCATGCCCTGGACCAGGCGGAGACGGTGCTGTTCCGGGCCCTGCGGGGCAGCGG
>NZ_JBSXMU010000295.1:0-492 GCF_054073225.1 Teichococcus aerofrigidensis | reverse complement strand
CGGCCGCGCCGCCGGGCAGCAGGGCGGCCCCGAGGGCGAGGGCCTGCACGCCCATCCACAGCGCCAGGGTCCGCATGCCCCCGACCCGGCCGGCGATCCGCCCGCCCAGCAGCGTGCCCGCCATGGCGCCGAGGCCGAACAGCGCCCAGAGCAGCGCCACGGCCGCGGCGCCGAGGCCGCGTCCGCGCATGCCGAGATCGGCGAGATAGATCATCGGCGGCACCATGCCGGCGGCGGACAGCCCGTAGACGACCATCAGCCCGGTCACGCCCGGCCAGCGGCGTGGCGGGGCCACCGCGCCCGGTCCGGCCGCCACCTCCTCCGCCGGCGGGGCGGGCCAGTAGCGGCGCAGGGGCAGCCAGAGCAGCAGGCTCATCAGCCCCAGCCCCAGCCAGATCGACGAGACGCCGAGCGGCAGCAGCGCCGGTACCGCCAGGGCGCCCAGGACCACCCCCCCGCCGACGCCGGAGACCACGGTGCCCGCCGCCGCCG
>NZ_JBSXMU010000294.1:0-521 GCF_054073225.1 Teichococcus aerofrigidensis | reverse complement strand
TGGCCGCCCAGGCCGCGCCGCAGCTGGCGCTGCGCCTGGCCGAGGCCAGCGCGGCCGGCGTGTCCCGCATCGCGGTCGATCTGCGGCCGCCGGAACTCGGCCGCATCGAGCTGCGCCTGACCTTCCAGGAGGGCGGCGTCCATGTCCTGCTGCGCGCCGAGCAGCCGGAGACCTTCGAGGCGCTGCGCCAGGACCGGCAGACGCTGCTGACGCAGATGGAGCAGGCCGGGGTGCAGCTCGGCACCGGCGGCCTCGACCTGCAGCAGGGGACCCCGGGCGAGCGGCGCGACACGCCATCGCCGGCCGCCGCCGCGCCCCTCCGCGGCATGGCCGAGGCGGAGGCGGAGGACATCGCCGCGCCGCCGCGCCGCGTCACCGACAGCCTGATCGACATCATCGCCTGAGGCCCGGGAGCCGGGCAGGGAGAGCAGCATGGCCACCAGCAGCACATCCGCCATCACCGCCGCCACGGCGGGGGGCGGCCCCCCCGCGGCGCCCGACATCCGCGGCGAGGGCACGCG
>NZ_JBSXMU010000293.1:0-542 GCF_054073225.1 Teichococcus aerofrigidensis | reverse complement strand
AACCGGCCGCGCCGCCGGCGGCGCGGCCGGTTGCAGGCGGTGCGCGCCGGCACGCCCCTGTCCGCCGCGATGGCGGCGCAGCCCGGCGGCTTTCCCGGCTGGCAGGTCGCCGCCGTGGCCACCGCCGAGGGCACCGGGCAGTTGCCGTCGGTGCTGGAGCGGCTCGCCGCCGAGACGCTGCGTCTGGAGCGCGTGGCCGAGAGGCTGCGCGCCGGCATGGCCTATCCCATGGTGGTGCTGGCGCTCTCCCTGGCGGTGATCGCGGTGCTGGTCGCCGTGGTGCTGCCGGCCCTGGAGCCCCTGTTCTCGGCCGCCGGCGGGCGCCTGCCGGCCTCCACCCACGCCATGCTGGCCGTGGCGGAATGGCTGCGGGCCTGGGGAGCGCTGCTGCTGGCGGGGCTGCTGGCCGCCGGCCTGCTGCTGCGCCGCGGCCTGGGCGGCGCCGCGCGGCACCGGAGCCATCTCCGGCTGCTGCGCCTCCCGCTGCTCGGCCCCCTGCTCTGGCGCAGCGCCACGGCGCGCTTCGCCCGGCTGCTCGCCAC
>NZ_JBSXMU010000292.1:0-550 GCF_054073225.1 Teichococcus aerofrigidensis | reverse complement strand
GCGGCGCAGCGGCTGCATGTGCTGGAGCGGCAGCGCCGTATCCGGCCGCTGCTGGCGCGGCACGCCGAGAGCCTGGCCTGGCTGGCCGCGCATCCGGAGGCGCCGCTGCTGCCCGAGGATCTGTCGGCCCGGCTCGCCGCCGCGCGGGACGCGGCACGGCGGGCCGAGGCGGCGCTGCACCTCGCCGAGACGCAGCAGCGCGAGGTGCTGGCGGAGCTGGAAGGGCTCTCGCCGGACCAGGTGGTGCTGGAACAGGCCGCCGCCATCGAGGCGTTGCAGGCCGGTTCCGGCGTCGCCGCCCGCGCCCGCTGCGACCTGCCGGGGCTGGAGCACCAGCTGGCGGAGTGCCGCGCCGCGCTGCTCGCC
Organism: Teichococcus aerofrigidensis; assembly: GCF_054073225.1. Classification (NCBI taxonomy): domain Bacteria; kingdom Pseudomonadati; phylum Pseudomonadota; class Alphaproteobacteria; order Acetobacterales; family Roseomonadaceae; genus Roseomonas; species Teichococcus aerofrigidensis. The sequence goes on along the minus strand of NZ_JBSXMU010000292.1, from coordinate 184 downwards.
GAGTGTCGCGCCCTTGGACTGCCCGAGGCGACGGCCGAGGCCGCCACGCCGCTGCCCGCCCTGTCCCTGCTGGCCGAGGCCCGGCGCCTGGCCGAGCTGCACGGCACGCTGACCGAGGCGCTGGCCCGCGCGGCGGCGCTGACCGCCATCCGCGAGGCGGCACTGCGGGAGGAGGCGGCCGTGG
>NZ_JBSXMU010000291.1:0-556 GCF_054073225.1 Teichococcus aerofrigidensis | reverse complement strand
AGCGGGGGGCCGCGCGGCGCCCGCACCGCGGTGGTCGGCAATCCGGTGCGCCCGGCCCTGGCCGCGCTGGCCGGGCGGGAGTTCCACCCGCCACAGGGTCCGGTGCGGCTGCTGGTGCTGGGCGGCAGCCTGGGCGCGCGCGTCTTCTCCGACATCGTGCCCGCCGCCGTCGCGCTGCTGCCGCCGGCGCTGCGCGCGCGCCTCGCCGTGGTGCAGCAGACGCGCACCGAGGACCTGCCGCGCGTCCGCGCCGCCTACGAGGAGATGGGCGTGCCGGCCGAGCTCGCGCCGTTCTTCGGCGATGTCGCGCGGCTCTACGACACGGCGCATCTCGTGGTGGCGCGGTCCGGCGCCTCGACCATCGCGGAACTCGCCTGCGCCGGGCGCGGCGCCATCCTGGTGCCGCTGCCGCACGCGATCGACGACCACCAGACCGCCAATGCGCGCGCCCTGGCCGCCGCCGGCGGCGCCACGGTGATGCCGCAGCCGGGCTTCACGCCCGCGGCGCTGGCCGCCGAGCTGACGCGGCTGATCGAAGCGCCGGGCGGCCTGGCCG
>NZ_JBSXMU010000290.1:0-561 GCF_054073225.1 Teichococcus aerofrigidensis | reverse complement strand
AGCAGGGCCAGGCCGCGGGCCCGGATCGCCTCGGCCGCCTCCAGCCGGGCCGCCTGCCCCGCCCGCGCCTCCAGCCAGGGCGCCAGCAGGAGACTCCAGAGCAGCAGCGGCGGCACGGCCAGCAGGGCGAGCGCGACCATCCGGCGCACGTCCGGGGAGAGCCCGGTCATGGCCGGCTCTCCGCCAGCCGCGCCGGCCCGGTGAGCGGGGCCTCGGCGGCCACGGCCCGCTCCGGCGCGACGAGCGTCAGCGCCACCTGGAAACGGTCCGCCGGGTCGCGCGGCCCGCGCGTCACCGGCGCGGCGAAGCGCGGGTTGCGGAAGCCGGGCGCAGCGTCGAGCTGCCCGAGCAGGGCATCGGAGCGGGCGGCGAAGCCGGTCAGCAGCAGCTGGTCGCCGGCCAGCCGGAACTCGGTCAGCCAGGCATCGTCCGGCAGCAGGGCCGCCACCTGCTCCAGCACGGCGACCGCCGCCGGCCGCCCGCCGCGCAGGGCCGCCGCCGCCGACAGGCGCTCGCGCAGGGCCTGGTTCCCGGCCTCCAGGGCCAGGATGCGCTCGGCGC
>NZ_JBSXMU010000289.1:0-578 GCF_054073225.1 Teichococcus aerofrigidensis | reverse complement strand
TTCGAGGCGCTGGCCGAGGATCTGCGCACGGTGCTACGGCTCGCCGCGGGGAGAAAGGCGCGGCCCGGTGTTGCGATCCTGGACAGCCGGACGCTGCGCTCCTCACCCGAAAGCGGAACCCGCGCCGGGTACGACGGTGCCAAGCGCAAGAAGGGCTCCAAGCTGCACCTAGCAGTTGACACGCTGGGGCATCTGCTGGCGTTGCACGTCACGCCCGCCAGTGCCGACGACCGGGCCGAGGTTGGGCGGCTTGCCCAGGCAGTGCAAGCCTCCACAGGCCAGAGCGTCGATCTGGCCTATGTTGACCAGGGCTATACGGGCAGCAAAGCAGCCGATGCCGCGAAGGCGCATGGCATCGAACTGGAGGTGGTCAGATTGCCAGAAGCCAAGCGCGGCTTCGTGCTGCTGCCGCGACGCTGGGTGGTTGAGCGCTCATTCGCCTGGGCAACCCGCTTCCGGCGGCTGGTAAAGGACTACGAGCGCTACGCCAGCACTCTTGCTGATCTCCACCTCGTCGCCTTCACCTGCATCATGCTCAAGCAGGCCGCTCAACTCGCCGCAGATCCATAACAGCCTCT
>NZ_JBSXMU010000288.1:0-581 GCF_054073225.1 Teichococcus aerofrigidensis | reverse complement strand
CCGCCCGCCCGCCGGCCGCGGCGGGGGGCTGGGCGGCCAGCAGGGGGGCGGCCTCGTCCGGCCCGGCGCCGAGCGCCGCCATGCGGCCGAAGCCGCGCCGGGCGTGCTGCGCGCGGGAGCGGGCGACCACCAGCCGCACCGCCTGCTCCAGCGTCAGGATGCCCGCCGCCAGCGCCGCCGCCACCTCGCCCACCGAATGGCCGAGGCAGAGATCCGGCCGCAGCCCCTCGGCGGCCAGCGCGGCCAGCATGCCGTGCTGCACCAGGAAGAGCAGCGGCTGGGCATGGTCGGTCCCGGCCAGGGCCCCGGCGGTGACGCCCTCGGCCAGCAGCGCGGCGCCGGACCAGCCGGTGAGCGGGGCGAGGAGGCTGTCGGCCTGCTCGACGGCGGCGCGGAAGGCGGCGTTGTGCGCCATGGCCTCGCGCGCCATGCCGGGGAACTGGCTGCCATTGCCGGAGAAGACGAAGGCCATGCCGCCCGTGGCGGGGCGCCGCGCCACGCCCTGGCGGACCGCGGTCGGCCGCCCGCCGGCGAGCCAGGACTCCAGCCCGGCGCGCAGCGCGGCGCGGTCGGTGCCGCGC
>NZ_JBSXMU010000287.1:0-600 GCF_054073225.1 Teichococcus aerofrigidensis | reverse complement strand
TGGGCGCGGGCGCCTCGGCGCTGAGCCAAGCCCTGCTGCGCTACCGCTACGAGGCCGGGATCGTGGGCGGCGTGGTGGTCATCCTGTTCGGCCTCATGACCGCGGGCGTCCTGCGGCTGATGCCGCTGCAACGCGACCTCCGCTTCATGCCGACCCTCAGCGGTGGCACGCCGCTCTCCGCCTACGTGCTCGGGCTGGCCTTCGCCTTCGGCTGGACGCCCTGCATCGGGCCGGTGCTCGGCGCCATCCTGGCGCTGACCGCCACCAGCGAGATCAGCCACCTCGGCATCGTGTTGCTGGCCACCTACGCGGCCGGGCTGGGCGTGCCCTTCCTGCTGGTCGCCGCCTTCGCGGACAGCTTCCTGCGCGGCCCGTTCCGCGGGCTGCGGCGCCTTGGCCGTGCTCTTCAGATCGTGGCGGGCGGCGTCATGGTGGCGATGGGGGTGGCCATGATCACGGGCCACCTGACCGACTTCGCCATCCTGATGCTCCGGCTCTTTCCCTGGCTTGGGAACATTGGATGAGCGACGACGACGACCTTCCCGAGGACCTCGCCCACATCACGCCCGCCTACCGCCGGGCGCTCTGGATCGTGGTCGG
>NZ_JBSXMU010000286.1:0-608 GCF_054073225.1 Teichococcus aerofrigidensis | reverse complement strand
CGCGGGCGCGGGGGGGCAACCGCCGGGTCACGCCGCGGGACCTGCCGGAGGCGGTGGCGGCGGTGCTGGCCGGCGCCTGGCCGCGCGCCCGGCCGCTCCCGCTCTGGGATGGCCGGGCGGGCGGGCGCATGGCCGCGCATCTCGCCGAGGTCCTGCCCACCCCGCTGGGGAGGGCCGCCTGATGCCCGATGGAGCCGCCCCGGCGGCACGGCCCGCGGCCTCCGCCGCCGTGACGATGATGCCCCCCGGCCTGCCGCCACCCCTGGTCTGCATGCTCTCGGCGGCGCATCCGCCGGCCGATGTGCGCGTCGTCGGCAAGGAGGGCGCCACCCTGGTCTCGGCCGGCTGGCGGGTGCGCCATATCTGCCCGGCCGCCGCCGGCGCGGTCGGTGGCGAGGCACGGCATGGCGTCGCCATCGCGCCCTATCGCCGCGCCGCCGGCTGGCTCGGGCGGCTGCGCAACATCCCGGCCCTGGCCCGCCGCACCGCCGACAGCGGCGCCGCCGTGCTGCATGCCAGCGAGCCCGATGCCTGGCTGGCGGCGATCCTGGCGGCGCGGCGCAACGGCGCGCGCGTGGTGCTGGACGTGCATGAGCACTATCCTTCCC
>NZ_JBSXMU010000285.1:0-631 GCF_054073225.1 Teichococcus aerofrigidensis | reverse complement strand
GCTGCGGACCGCGCGGCAGGACCGCGCCGCGCTGGATCGCCAGGGCGGCCTGCCGGACGCCGAGGCCCTGGCCCGCCTGCGGGCCCGGCGCGAGGCGGGCTGGCGGCTCATCTATCGCCGCCACTTCGCCGGAGAGGCGCCGGAGACGGCCGAGGAGCAGGCCTTCTGCCACGGCGAGCCGCTGCCGCTCGCCTATGCCCGCGCGGTCGCGGAGGCCGACCGGCTGGCCGACCGCCGGCTCGAGGAAGCGGAGCGCCTCGCCCGCGCCGCGGCGCTGGATGCCGCCATCGCCGATCTGCGGAGGGCGCTGGAGGCGGCGGAGGAGACGGCCGGACAGGCCGCCAGGGCCGAGGAGGAGGCCGCCGCCGCCTGGGCCGCGGTGGTCCTGCCGCTCGGCCTCGACGGCATGGCCGGTGACAGCGAGGTGGAGGCTTTCCTGGCCCGGCGCGAGACGGCCCTCGCCGCCGCCCTGGCGCTGGAGGAAGCGGAGGCGGCGTGGCGGGAGATCCAGGCGGGGCAGCAGGCCGCCGCGCGACGCCTCGCCACGGCGCTGGCCCTGCCAGGCGAGGCCGAGGCCGGGCTGCGCGCCCTGCTCGACCGGGCGGAGGCCCTGCGGCGCGATGCCCGGCAG
>NZ_JBSXMU010000284.1:0-652 GCF_054073225.1 Teichococcus aerofrigidensis | reverse complement strand
GGGCTCGCCCCGCCAGGCGGCGTCGAGCGCCGCGATCAGCGCCGCGTCATCCCCCGCCGGCTCGCCACCCGTCGCCTCCAGCCCCGAGACGATGCCCTTCAGCCCGTCCAGCGCCGCCAGGATCAGGGTGATGCCGGCGGGCGTCACCCGCAGCGAGCCGTCCCGGTACTTGCCCAGGACGTTCTCGGCGGCATGGGCCACCTTCTCCAGCCGCGCCAGGCCGAGGAAGCCGCAGGTGCCCTTGATGGTGTGCACGTTGCGGAAGATCTCGGAGAGGGTCTGCCGGTCGTCCGGCGCCTTCTCGAGCTTCAGCAAGGCGCCGTCCAGCGAGGCCAGGGCCTCGTTGGTCTCGGTCAGAAAATCGGCGAGCAGGTCGTCCATCGCGGTCCCCGACAGGCTGGTTCAGCAGGCTGTTGCCGGCCAAACTGGCGTCCGTTCCGCGAAGAAACCGTAAAAGCCGTGCCTCGCCCGCCTCAGCCGCGCGGGTCGAGCCGCAACACCATGGCCTCGCCCTCGGCCCCCAGCGCGGCGCGCCAGCCCGCCCCCTCCGCCAGCACGCGCAGCATGGTCGCCAGGATGCCGCGCGGCCCGGCGGAGGCATCGCCGCCCAGCGCCGCCGCGACGCCCGGCGCCCAGGCCACCACCCGCCCCT
>NZ_JBSXMU010000283.1:0-671 GCF_054073225.1 Teichococcus aerofrigidensis | reverse complement strand
GAGGTGGCGCGCGCGGTGCGCGGCCGCGCCGCCAATCCGGCCTGGATCGCCGGGATGATGCGGCACGGCCATCGCGGCGCGGCCGAGATCGCGCGGCCGGTGGAGGCGCTGCTGGCCTTCGCCGCCACCCTGCCGGCGCGCTTCGACCGCCAGTTCGAGCTGATCCATGCCGCGACGCTGGGCGATGCGGCGGTCGCCGCCTTCCTGGCCGCGCACAACCCCGCCGCGCTCGCCGCGCTGCGCGCCCGGCTGGAGGAGGCGCGGGAGCGGGGGTTGTGGCGGCCCCTGCGGAACGACGTGCCGTGAGCGGGGGCCCGTGACCCGCATCCGGGGCTGGTGCCCCTCCCTCTACGATCCCATGGCAAGCGGGGACGACCTGCTGGTCCGCGTCAAGCCGCCGCTGGCCCGGCTCTCGGCGGAGCAGGCGCTGGTTCTGGCCGAGGCCGCCGGCGCGGCGGGAAACGGGCGGATCGAGCTGACCCAGCGGGCCAATCTGCAGGTCCGGGGCCTGACCGCCGCCCGCCTGCCCGGCTTCGTCGCGGCCCTGCGCGGCGCCGGGCTGGCCGATCCCGATCCGGGCGTGGAGCGCCGCCGCAACCTGATCCCGCCGCCCCTGCCCTCCCCGGCGGCCGAGGCCCTGTGCCGGGCGCTGGAGGCGGTGCTGGCCGCCG
>NZ_JBSXMU010000282.1:0-677 GCF_054073225.1 Teichococcus aerofrigidensis | reverse complement strand
GGCCGGCGCCTCGCCGCTGGCGGAAGGCGGTGCCGGGGGGGTGGCATCCGGGGAGGCCGTTCCGGGCCGGGCCGCCGGCTGCGCCGCCTCGGCCTGGGGCGGCCGGGGCGGGATCGTGGTTTCCGGGTCCGCCGGCGCGCCGGCAGGCCGGGCCTCGGAGGCCGAGAGAGCCCGGGGCGGAATGGCCTGGGGTGGAATGGAGGGGGTCTCCCGCCCTCCCTTGCGGCCGGCGCCCGGCCGGCTGCCGGTGGCGTCACCCCTGGGGCCATTCTTCGGCGTGTCGCTCATCTCTCTCTCCTGCCCCTCATGCAACCTCATCCTCCATCCCCGGCGCCGGCCGCCCGAGCAGGGCCAGCAGCGCCGAGGAATCGGGCGCCGGGGTAGCACGGATCGCCCGCCAGGGCATGCCCGCAAGGGACTGCGCAATACGCTGTGACAGCGCCAACGCGACCATGCCGCGCACAGTTTCGGCCAGTCCGGCGCGGCGCAGCAGGCGCTGCGTCACCTGCGCCGAACGCGGCGAGAGAAACAGCGCCGCCCGCGCCCGGCCGCGCCGCAGCGCGTCCAGCGTCTCCGGCGGCAGGGCGGTGGCCGGGCGGGCAGCGTAGACGGCGCGGTGGCGCACCGCGAAGCCCTGGTCCCGCAACGCCGCCGCCAGCGCCCGGCTGTAGCCCCGT
>NZ_JBSXMU010000281.1:0-682 GCF_054073225.1 Teichococcus aerofrigidensis | reverse complement strand
GCGCTGGGCCCCGGCCGCGCCCTGGCCGCCGGCACCGACGGGGCGGTCAGCCTGGGCGCGGAGGGGGTCTCGCCGCTCCCCGGCCTCGGCGGCGGCTTCACCGAGGCGGCCCATTCCGCCCTGGCCCAGCTCACCCTGCTGCTCGACGCCGCGGCCGGCCGCGTGCTGGCGCTCGACGCGGCGGGGCAGCCCGTCGGGCTGTGGACCGTCGCGCCGGGCGCCGCCGGCCTCTTCCCCGACCCCACCGGCCGGCTGCTCTTCATCCCCGAACCGGGGGAGGACCGCGTCACGGTGATCGACCTGGCGCGCCGCGCCGTGGCGCACCGCGTGCCGGTGCCCGGCGGGCCGCTGCGCCTCGGCTTCAGCGGCACCCAGGCCTATGTCCAGAGCCGCGAGGGGTCGAGCGTGACGCTGATCGCGCTCGGTAGCCTGGAGGAGGGCGGCACCCCGGCGCTCACCGGCATCGCCGCCGGCTCCGGCGCCCTCGAGGGCGGCGCGGCGCTGGGGCCGCTGGTGGTGGCGGCGCCGGGCCAGGAGGGCATGCTGATCGCCGAGCCGGACCAGCGGGTGGTGCATGTCTACATGGAGGGCATGGCCGCGCCCTCGGGCCTGCTCCGCGCGCCGCGCGGCCGGCCGCGGGGCCGGGGCGCCCTCGGCCCCGCGCGGCGCGGGGCGGCGCCGG
>NZ_JBSXMU010000280.1:0-705 GCF_054073225.1 Teichococcus aerofrigidensis | reverse complement strand
CCCGCCGCCAGCCGGGCGCCGCGGCTGTCCATGCCGGGGCGCAGCGCGGCCATGCCAGCGCCATCGGCCACCGCCAGGGCGCCGCCGATATCGCCACGCTCCAGCAGCCGCTCGGCATAGAGCACGGCCGCCTCCTCGCCCAAGGGATCGAAGCGGTAGGTGCGGCTGGCATCCTGCAACAGCAGCTCGGCCTGCTGCGCCTCGGGGCCGGGCTGGCCGAGCCGCAGCGCCGCCAGCCGCAGCCGCGCCTGCTGCGCCGGCAGGCCGCGGGCGCCGAAGCCCTCCACGGCCACGGCGCGCTCCAGATGCTGCACCTCGTCCGCGCGGTTGCCCTCCAGCCGGGCCAGCCGCGCCAGCAGGGCATGGCGCAGGATCCGCTGGTCGGGACGCAGCCCGTCCAGGGTGCGGATGGCGCCGAGCAGGCCGCGCAGCGTCTCCGCGTCCTCCTCGGCCGCATCGGCCAGGATGCCCACGAAGGCGAGGCGCAGATCCGGCGGCAGGTCGCGCAGCGCGCCCCGGATGCGCGGCGCCAGGCGCGACAGGACCGGCCCGTCGCCGCCCAGCGCCGCGGCCAGGCCCTGCCAGAGCGGCAGGTCGGGCCAGGCGCAGTCGGCCGCCTCGGCCAGCAGCGGCGAGGCCGGGTCGATCGGCTGACGGGCGAGCAGGCGGGCCATGTCGCGCGCCCGCTCGAGCCGCGCCCGCAGG
>NZ_JBSXMU010000279.1:0-706 GCF_054073225.1 Teichococcus aerofrigidensis | reverse complement strand
CGATCGTGCCAATGTTGCAGTGCGGCTTCGTCCGCTCAAACTTAGCTTTCGCCATCTATCGTCACCCTGTCGGTCCAGCGCCGATACCGGCGCGACATCCGGCCCTCTGCCCCGCACCCGGCTCCAGCCCCTCGGCAGAGAGATGGAGCGGGTGACGGGAATCGAACCCGCACAACCAGCTTGGAAGGCTGGGGCTCTACCATTGAGCTACACCCGCACCGCGCGGGGCCCTTGCGGGCCACCGCGCCGTGGCGCCGTCCAACCGGGGAGGATTGCCGCCCGGCCGGTGCCGCGATGCCTCGCGGCGACAGGCCGGATATGGAGGGGGTTGGATTCGAACCAACGTAGGCGCAAGCCAACGGATTTACAGTCCGTCCCCTTTAGCCACTCGGGCACCCCTCCGCGCTTTCCCCGGCCGGCGGGAGCGCCGCGCACTATCCGGTTTCGGCACCGCCTGTCAACGCACCCCGCGCGAAGGGGGCGAAGAATCCGCTCGCTTCGCCCGCCGCCGCCCGCCGGCCCCGTCATTCGCTTGCTTTGTCCCCGCCGATCCGCAGGATGCCGCCATGTCCCGCCCCCCTCGCCGGCCGGAAGGCCCGCGCCGCCCCGCCCGTACCCCATTCCGCGCCGCCTCCGCCCCGGCCACGCCGGCGCCGGAGCAGCGGCCGCAGGACCGCCGCGAGGCCGCGCGCGGCCGCCCCGACGC
>NZ_JBSXMU010000278.1:0-730 GCF_054073225.1 Teichococcus aerofrigidensis | reverse complement strand
GCACCCCTGGCGCGCGCCGCCATCCGGGGCGCCTGCCGCGCCATGGCGCGCCGGGCCGACGCGGTGGTCGTGGCCAAGGACGGGCTCGACGGCGACTTCGCCGCGCCGGAGCGGATCGTGCCGGTGCGCAACTACGCCCGCGCCAGCCAGGTGACGCCGCGCCGGCATCGCGCCGGGCCGCTCACCCTGGTGCATCTCGGCGCGCTGGGCCGCGCCCGGGGCGCCATGGAGATGCTGGACTGCCTGGCCTTCTGCCCGGCCTCCACGCGGCTGACCCTGGTCGGGCGCTTCACCGACGGCTCCGAATCCGCCTTCGCCGGCCGCGCCGAGCGGCTCGAGCTCGCCGCCCGCGTCACCCGCCGGGGCTGGCTGCCGCATGGCGAGGCGCTGGCCGAGGCGGCGCGCTGCGACATCGGCCTTGTGCTGTTCCAGCCGGGCGTGGAGAACCACCGCCTGGCCCTGCCGCACAAGCTGTTCGACTGCATGCTGGCCGGCCTGCCGGTGATCGCCCCGGCCTTCGCCACCGAGGTGGCCCAGGTGGTGCGCGAGGCGGAATGCGGCCTGCTGGTGGACACCGCCGACCCCGAGGCCATCGCCGCCGCCGTGCGCCGGCTGGCCGATCCCGGGCTGCGCGCCGGCATGGGGGCGCGTGGCCGCGAGGCGGCGCTCGGCCGCTTCGGCTGGGCCGGCGAGGCGGAACGGCTGGTCCGCCTGTACCACCGCCTGGCGC
>NZ_JBSXMU010000277.1:0-782 GCF_054073225.1 Teichococcus aerofrigidensis | reverse complement strand
CCCCGCTCAGGAGAACCGTCCTTGGCGCTCCTACACCACGCGTTGGGACACGACCAAGCAGAGCTTGCGGACAGCCCAAGAGATCCTGCGCACAGACAAATACACGAGCTTCGTCACAGAGATGGCCGAGGGCTTTAAGGCCCAGCTACGCCGAACCAGCCACGAGGTAAAAGTAGACTTCCGCACCTTCGATCCGCTGAACTTCTATAAGACGCTCCAACCCATCCTTGTCGAGGACGGGTTGGAGCGGAGCCCTGAGGAAGCAGGTTCTGGGATGAGGAACCTCATCGTACTGGCCCTCTTCCGCGCATACGCGAAGTGCTTTCGAGGAGATGCGGTTTTCGCGGTCGAATAACCTGAGATCTATCTACACCCGCATGCCCAACGCAGCCTCGCCCTTCTGTTCCGTGAGATGGCCGACCAGGGCGCCCAAATCCTGTACTCCACACACTCGGCCGCCTTCGTATCGCCTGATAACTTTGACGAAATCGCTGTAGTCGAGCGCTGCCTCGACGAGGACAATGAGGGAATGCTCTGCACGCGAATGCGCCGCCTATCTGCCGCGCATCTGATGGCATCGCCTGAAGCCAGTACGGGGACTGAAGCCCTGCTACGAGAGCGCCTCCGGCACGCCTGCGGCCAGGAGCATGCGGAAGCATTCTTTGGCCGTGCTGTTATCCTGGTGGAGGGGCCAACTGAACGTGCCGCACTGCCTATCTTTGCCGAGTGTCCGTCGTCAGAACATTCGGCACAACTCGCGGCGTAGATTAGCGGAGTGCGGA
>NZ_JBSXMU010000276.1:0-790 GCF_054073225.1 Teichococcus aerofrigidensis | reverse complement strand
GCACCGCCGCCGCCGCGCAGCCGGCGCCGCCCAGCAGACGCAGCGCATCGCCCAGGCGCAGCACGGCGAGCCCTTCCGCCGCCCGGTCCGGAGCCTGCTGCGTCAGCCGCAGCACGCGGTGATCGAGCCGTGCCCGCCCCCGCGCCAGGGCGGCGGCATCGCGCCTCGCTGCCAGGCCCGCCAGATCGCGCCGGAGCGCCACCGGCAGGCCGCGCAGCCGGTCCCCGCGCAGCAGCCAGAAGATCGACAGCGTGGCGGCGATGCTGAGGGGGATGGCCAGCCCGCCCTGCACCAGCATGGCCGGCGTGCCGTGCAGGGGCAGCATCGGCTGCGCGGCCAGCATGAAGACCATGTTCGCGTCCATGGCGGGCTTGCCGAGGACCGGATGCGCCTGGGCCAGGCCGCCCAGCGCCATGAAGGGCGCCAGGGTCAGCAGCAGCTGACCCATCCCGGCCTCCTGCGGCAGCAGGACCAGACGGCAGAGCAGCGCCGCGGCGAGGCCGGCGCAGGCCCCCATCAGCACGCCGCGCAGCGCCGCGACCGGCTGCGGATGCCCCGAGAAGGCGCTGGCGAAGATGCTGCCGCCCATCACCAGGAACGGCCCGAAGCTCCAGCCGCTGAGCAGCCAGGCGGCACCCAGCAGCCCGACGGCGGCCACGCCGCGCAGGGCTGCGGCCAGGGCGGCGGGCCAGTCGCGGTGGAAGGGCATGCGGCGCGGCGGCGCGGCGGGCGCGGAGTCCAGCGCCGCCAGGGCCTGGCGCAGCGCCGCCTGCAGGGCGCGCCCGGTGGC
>NZ_JBSXMU010000275.1:0-791 GCF_054073225.1 Teichococcus aerofrigidensis | reverse complement strand
GGGGGGGGGGGGGGGGCGGGGGCCCCCCCCCCCCCCCCCGCGGCCGCGCCGCCCTCCGCCGCCGTGCTCGATCTCGAGGCCGCCGAGGCGCTGGCCTCGGATCTGGGCGCCGCGGCGCCGGCCGTGCTGCAGGAATTCCTGGATGAGCTGGAACGCGGCGCCGAGTTGCTGGACGGGCTGGGCGCGCGGCCGGAGGCGGAGGAGAGCCGCCTCGCGGCGCACCGCCTCCTCGGCGTCGCGCGCACCATCGGCGCCCAGGCCCTGGCGCAATGCCTCGAGACGCTGCAGACCGAGGCCCGCCACGGGACGCCCTCGCCCACAGCCGCCGATGCCGCCCGGCGGGCCCTGGCCGAGGCGTTGCCCCTGCTGCGCGGCTGGATCACCCGGCAGGCCACGGAGGCCCGCGCCGCCTCGGACTGAGGGCCGCGCCCGCTCAGGGCAGCCGCGCCAGCCTCTCCCCCAGCAGCGCGAAGAAGCCCTCGGCGTCGATCGTCTCCAGCAGCCGGATGTTCACCGGCCGGTCCGAGCGCTGCCAGCGGTCGATCCGGGTGCGGCCGCGGTCGGGCCCGTCCAGCACCACCTCCGCGGCGGCGGGACGGTGCGTGAACAGCGCGGGCGCCACCAGCCAGGCGATGGCGCAGGGGTCATGCAGCGGCGCGCCGCGCCCGGCCAGCCGCTTCGAGGGCGGCAGGGCCGCCAGGATGTCGCCGCAGGCCGCGCGGCACCGGCCACCCGGCCCCGCCCGCAGGGCGGCGACGCGCGCCGGCGTCCCCAGGGCCTGGGCGGTCAGG
>NZ_JBSXMU010000274.1:0-815 GCF_054073225.1 Teichococcus aerofrigidensis | reverse complement strand
ACGGGTTGCTGGAAGACGCGGGGCTGCGGGTGGTGGGCGGCACCCGGCTGTTCCGGCTGGCGCGGGGCGAGGCCGGCGCCTGGCATGCGCGGCTGGGCCGGGCCGGCATCCTGACCCGCGCCTTCGCCGCCCGGCCGGACTGGCTGCGCTTCGGCCTGCCGGGGGACGAGGCGGGCTGGGCGCGGCTGGAGGCGGCGCTGCGCCCCGCCGGAAGCGGCTGAACCGATTCGCTTCACGACCCTTCGCGCAGCGCCGGGTCCTCGCCGAAAGTTATTGCGAGTAATTCTCATTATCGCTTAGCATGGCCCCATCGCCTCACCGGAAGGGGAAGCCCGTCATGTTCCATCACCGTTCCTGCGGCGCCGCCCAGATCGTCGCGCTGATGGCCGCGCATCGCGACGCGCGGAAGGCCGCGACCGGCCTGTGCCAGAAGGATATCGACCGGCTGCTGGAGGCCCTCTCGGCCGCCGCCGGGGGAGAGGCGGACAGCCGCGCCGCCGCGTCGCCGCCAGGGGGGCACGCGAGAGAGGCGCACGCATCCGCCTGAGCCCACCGAGACCGCCATGGCGAGGCGGGGGCGTTTTCGATAAGACCCCCGCATGACCGATGACATCCCCGTCCATCCCGCGGAGGCCGCCATCCAGGCCTCCGGCCTGCGGGTCGAGAAGCGGGAGATGCCGCAGCTCATCCGCCGCGTCGCCCGCCGCCTGCCGGCCGATGCCGCGGCGGTGCGCGAGGCGCTGGCGGAGGTGCGGCGCAAGGGCTGGGCGGCGGCGATGCGCGACATGGCCGGCCGCGCCGGCCAGCCCTGGCTG
>NZ_JBSXMU010000273.1:0-840 GCF_054073225.1 Teichococcus aerofrigidensis | reverse complement strand
GGTTCCGTTGCGAAGATTGTCGGTAGCCGCGAATAGCCACGATGGTAGCCAAATCAGGCAGCGGGAAGAAGCAACTCGTTGATGAAGTTGGCCTGGGCCCGCATGTCTCGTCCGCCGATATCCCGAACCTGCTCCTTCCTGATCATCGCCATCGCCTCGTAGCCCGCCAGTGTTCGTCGTGCTGTATGGAAACCGCTGTAGCCGAGCCGTGGTCTGATCAGGCGCTTCACACGCCGGTGGGCTTGTTCCACAATGCTATTCAGGAACTTGTATTGTCGCAGGCGGGCGAAGCGCCACAATTTGCCGTCCGCTTTCATCTCTGCCGTGGCGCACGGGTAAGCGGGATTTCTGTCCACCGCAATGGTGCGCGGGTTCACTCTATGTGGCTGTCCAAGCGCCTTGCGGAAGAAGCGCTTCGCGACTTCGGCATCCCGCCTGGCCGAGAGCAGGAAGTCGATGGTCTGCCCACGGCTGTCGACCGCCCGGTACAGGTAGATCCAGCGCCCCTTCACCCGGACATAGGTCTCGTCAACCCTCCATGATCCGTTGGACAGGCGTAGATAAGGCCGGAGCCGCCGCTCCAACTCCGGTGCAATAGGCCTGGATCCACCGAAAGATGGTGGTGTGCGCGATGCTGACATCGCGGTCCTGCAGCATGAGTTCGAGGTCGCGGTAGCTGATCGGGACCATCAGGTACCAGCGCACTGCCCAGAGGATCACCTCCGCCGTAAACTGCCGACCTTTGAAGGTCAGATCCGTCCGGAGTTTCGCCAGCTGTCGTCGTGACATACCCCAGCTTGGCCCCGATCGCGCCAGACCACAAAAGATGCAACAGAACCG
>NZ_JBSXMU010000272.1:0-867 GCF_054073225.1 Teichococcus aerofrigidensis | reverse complement strand
CTAGGCCGCGTGGACGAACCTGATCCATAAGCGGATGCAGCCGAGCAGGGCGAAGCCGAGAAAGCTGGAAGCGGTGTGGTCGTAGCGGGTGGCCACGCGGCGGCAGTTCTTGAGACGGTTGATGAAGCACTCGATGCGGGAACGCAGGGCGTAGAGGCGTCGGTTGACGCTGTGCTGCACCTTGCGGCTCCGCTTGGTCGGGATCTCCGGCTGGGCCCCCCGGTCGCGCGCATCCTGCCGCAGGCGGTCACTGTCGTAGCCCCTGTCACCGAGCAGCACGCCGGGATCGCTGTCGCGCTCGGCCATGAGGTCGTCATAGGCGATTAGGTCGTGGGCCTCGCCGGGCGTCAGCACGACGCTGATGGGCAGGCCATCGGCATTGGCACGCAGGTGGAGCTTGGTCGAGAAGCCGCCGCGCGAGCGGCCGAGAGCCTGACTTTGGGTCCCCCCCTTCCTCCGGCAGCGCAGTGGTGCGCCCGGATGATGGTGCTGTCGATCATCTGGAGCATGTCGGCCTCGCCGCCGCTGTCGGCGAGCGCCTGCAACAGCACGTCCCAGATGCCGGAGGTGGTCCAGCGCCGGAACTGGCGGTGGACCGAGTTCCACTTCCCGAGTTCCTCGGGCAGGTCACGCCACGGCGCGCCGGTTCGGGTGATCCAGAAGATGCCGTCCAGCGTGCGCCGGTGGTCCTTCGGTGGGCGGCCGCCGCGGGCCGACTGCTCCGTCAGGAACGGGGCGAAGATCGCCCACTCCGCATCCGTCAAACGATCCCGAACCAAGGCCGACCTCCTCTCCAGAGGTCAGCCTCGAATCACGTCATCCGCCTCGGGGGAATCCCCCCTGTGCCGGTTCGTCCACGCGGCCTAG
>NZ_JBSXMU010000271.1:0-869 GCF_054073225.1 Teichococcus aerofrigidensis | reverse complement strand
GACCCGCGAGGGGCTGGCGGCGGTGCTGGAGGCGCCGGAGGGCTTCGAGCCGGGCGCCCTGCCGCGGCTGCGCCTGGCCGGCCCCGGCCAGCCCGGAAGCCTGGCGCGGCAGCCGCTGCTGCTGCTGATCGACGGCGAGGGCGGCGCCCGGCGCCCGCCCGGAACCGGCGAATGAAGGACGCCCTGCCATGACCCCGTCCCCCCTCCCGATCCCCGCGCGCCGCCGGCGGGTCGTTCCCGCGCGCCTCCGGCGGGCCGCCCGGCCCGGCTTCACCCTGGTCGAGCTGCTGGTGGTGCTGGTCATCCTGGGCCTGCTGGCCTCGATCGCCGCCCCGCAGGCGATGCGCTACCTGGGCGGCGCCCGGCACGACGCGGCGCGGTTGCAGCTCCAGGGCCTGTCCACGGCGGTGGACCTGTTCCGCCTCGACACCGGCCGCTACCCCAGCCGGGAGGAGGGGCTGGCAGCGCTGGTGCAGGCGCCCTCCGGCTCGGAGCGATGGAACGGACCCTATGTCCGCAAGGCGGAGCACCTGATGGACCCCTGGGGCCGCCCCTACCGCTATCGCGCCCCTGGCGAGCACGGGGCCTACGATCTCTTCACCCTGGGCGCCGACGACCGCGCCGGCGGCCAGGGCGAGGATCGCGACGTGACGAGCTGGTAGGGCGCGCCATGCCCCGCCCCGCCCCCGCCGCGCCCGGCTTCACCCTGGTGGAGACGATGGTGGTGCTGCTGATCCTGGGCCTGGCGGCCAGCGCCGTGCCGCGCCTGTGGGGCGCCGGGCAGGGCGCGCTGCTGCGCGACACCGCCCGGCAGGCGGCGGCGCTGCTGCGCGAGGCACGCGCCGAGGCGCGGCGGAGCGGGCGCGAGA
>NZ_JBSXMU010000270.1:0-902 GCF_054073225.1 Teichococcus aerofrigidensis | reverse complement strand
GCCCAGGCCTTCGCCCGCCACCCCGAGCTGCTGCGCGGCTTCGTCGAGCCGCTGACCCTGGCCGCCCTCAACACCCCGGTCGAGGAGGCCGGGCTGCGGCGCCTCGGCGCGGTGCTGCGGCGCCTGTGGCGGCCCGAGGCCTGCCGCCTCTACGTGGCGCGCCGCGGGCTGGGGCCGGACCTGGTGGAGCCCGCCCTGGCCCTGCTGCGTCGGCGCGGCGTCGAGATCCGCCCGGGGCACCGCCTGCGCGGGCTGGAGCGCGAGGGCCACCGCCTCACCCATCTGCGTTTCGGCGCGGCGCGGATGCCGATCGCGCCGGAGCAGCGCGTGGTGCTGGCGGTGCCGCCCTGGGAGGCGGTGCGGCTGCTGCCCGGCCTGCGCGTGCCGGAGCGGCACGCCCCGATCCTGAACCTCCATTTCCAGCATGCCAGCGGCGCCGGGCCGCGCTTCCTCGGCCTGCTCGGCGGGCTCTCGCAATGGGTTCTGGTGCGGCCCGGCGGCGTGGCGGTGACGGTCAGCGCCGCCACCGCCGCCCTGCTGCGCGACGCCGAGGCCAAGGCGCCGGCGATCTGGTGGGAGCTGCGCGAGGCCGCGCTGGCCGCCGGCCTCCCCGGCCCTTGGCCGGAAGCGCCGCCGCCCTGGCGCATCGTGAAGGAACACCGCGCGACGCCGTTGCACGAGCCGGACCAGCCCCCCCCGCCGCCGCCGCATCCGGCGGAGAACCTCATTCTGGCCGGGGACTGGATGGAGCCGGTGCTGCCGGCCACCATCGAGGCCGCCGTGCGCTCCGGCCAGCGGGCCGGCCGCTGGGCGCTGGCCGCGTGACGGGGGGGGCGCAGGATGGGGGGCCGCAGGATGGGGGCGGCGTGAGCGAGGCGGCGGGCGCCCTGGCGGCGCTGCGC
>NZ_JBSXMU010000269.1:0-916 GCF_054073225.1 Teichococcus aerofrigidensis | reverse complement strand
GGGGGGGTCGCGCCGGGGGGGGGGGGGCCGCGGCGCCCCGCCGCCCCCGGCGGTGGCGGCGGAGGAGGCCGAGGCGTCGCGGGACGCGGCCAGCCTGGCCGCCGCGCGCGAGGCGGCCCTGCGCGCCGTGCTCACCCGCCTGCGGATCGCCGGCTTCAAGTCCTTCGCCGAGCCGACCACGATCGAGGTGCTGCCCGGCCTCACCGGCATCGTCGGGCCGAATGGCTGCGGCAAGTCGAACGTGGTCGAGGCGCTGCGCTGGGCGATGGGCGAGACCAATGCCCGCGCCATGCGCGGCGGCGAGATGGACGATGTCATCTTCGCCGGCACCGCCACCCGCGCCGGCCGCAACCAGGCGGAGGTGACGCTGCTGCTCGAGGAGGCCGGCGGCCTCGCCCCGCCGCCCCACCAGCAGTCCAGCGACCTCGAGATCACCCGCCGCATCGTGCGCGGCGAGGGCACGGGCTTCCGCATCAACGGCCGCGAGGTGCGCGGCCGCGACGTGCAGACCCTCTTCGCCGACATCGGCAGCGGCGCCCGCGCCTCGGCCATGGTCAGCCAGGGCCGCGTCGCGGCGCTGATCGCGGCGAAGCCGGAGGAGCGGCGGCAGGTGCTGGAGGAGGCCGCCGGCATCGCCGGGCTGCGCGCCCGCCGGCACGAGGCGGAGCTGAAGCTTCGCCAGGCCGAGGCCAACCTGACCCGCGCCGACGACCTCAAGGGCCAGCTCGACGTGCAGCGCCAGTCGCTGCAGCGCCAGGCGCGGCAGGCGGCGCGCTACCGCAACCTCTCCGGCATGACGCGGCAGGCCGAGGCCGAGTACTTCGCCCTGCTGACGGCCCGCGCCGGGCAGCACCTCACGGCCGCCCGCGCCGGCTTCGACGCCGCCCGCGCCGCCACCCGCGCCGCCGAGCAGGCC
>NZ_JBSXMU010000268.1:0-940 GCF_054073225.1 Teichococcus aerofrigidensis | reverse complement strand
AGGCTCATAACCTGAAGGTCACAGGTTCAAATCCTGTCCCCGCATCCATCATCCCTTGAATCAGAAGCAGAACATCGTGCGCAGCACTCCCTTCCTCTGGAAGCGGGTGCTAAAAGCCGTTTGTGCATTCCTCTCCGCCACTGCGCCTGTCGCGCCTGATGCTGCATGATTTCCGCAGCTACGCCGAACTCGATCAGCGCTTCTCCGATCCCATCGTCGTTGTCACGGGCGCCAATGGCGTGGGCAAGACCAACCTGCTGGAAGCGATCAGCCTCCTCGCCCCCGGCCGCGGCCTGCGCCAGGCGAGGGCAGCAGAGCTTCCGCGACGGTCTGCCGATGCCGGGGGCGGCTGGTCTGTCGCGGGCCACTTCGAGGGATTCGCGGGGCCCCTGGTGGTCGGGACCGGCTGCGAGGCCGGCCAGGATCGCCGCAGCTTTCGGCTGGACGGAAACTTGCTGCGCAATCAGGCCGAACTGTCCGCGCATATCGCCGCGCTCTGGCTGACGCCGCAGATGGACCGACTGTTCCAGGAAGGCGCCAGTGGCCGTCGCCGCTTTCTCGACCGTCTGGTCTGGGCGTTGGAGCCAAGCCATGCAAGGGACGTCGCCGCCCATGATACCGCCATGAGCCAACGCAATCGTCTCCTGAGCGAGGGGGGGCGGGACAGGCGCTGGCTCGCCGCGCTGGAGGACGGCATGGCGCGCCACGCCGTCGCCGCCGTGGCCGCCCGGCGGGCCACCCTTTTTCGGCTGAATGAGGCCCTGAGGGGCGGCATCGCCGGCGGCTTTCCCGCAGCCCGTCTCGAACTGCTCTGCCCCATTGCCGAGGCCCTGGACCGCGAGCCCGCCCTGGCTGTGGAAGATGCCTTGCGGGAGGGTCTGGCGGCCGACAGGCCGCGCGATGCCGCGGCCGGCGGCGCGCGTCAGGGGGCGCCCCGGTC
>NZ_JBSXMU010000267.1:0-970 GCF_054073225.1 Teichococcus aerofrigidensis | reverse complement strand
GCCCGAGGAAGGGCGTGGCCAGGGCGCTGCCGCTCCGCTCGGCGCGCAGCAGCCAGGCAAGGGCCTGCACCGGATCGGGCGCGACCCCGGCGCCGAGATGCAAGGCCGCGCCCAGCATGGCCTGCCCATCGGCATCGCCGCGCGCGGCGGCCCGCGCCCACCAGCGCGCCGCCAGCGCCACGTCGCGCTCCACGCCGAGCGCATGGTGATACAGCATGCCCATCCGCGTCATGGCCGAGGCGATGCCGCCCTCCGCCGCCGCCCGCGCCCAGCGCCGCGCCTCGGCCGGATCGGGCGGGATCAGCTCGCCCTCCAGCAGCATCCAGCTCAGCATGTCCTGCGCCTGGGCATCGCCCTGCGCGGCGGCGGCCCGGTAGAGTTCGGCGGCCCGGGCCGGATCGGCCTCCACCCCCTCGCCGCCGCGCAGATAGAGCGTGGCCAGGTTGCGCTGACCGGGCGCGTGGCCGGCCCCGGCGGCCAGGCTCAGCCACTGCCGGGCCAGCGGCGCATTGACCGGCACGCCCATCCCCTCGGCGAAGCAGGCGCCGATATTGGCGGCGGCGCGGGCATCGCCGGCGCGCGCCAGCGGCTCCCAGAGAGCGAGCGCGCGGGCCGGGTCGCCGGCCTGGAAGGCGGCCATGGCGGCCTCCATGCCTTCCCCCATGCCATCTCCCATGCCATCCCTGGGCGCGGCACGCCCGAGCAGCCGGCTAAGCCAGCCCATGCGGCAATCCGTCCAGGCTGGCGAGAAAGCCCGCCTCGTCCTCCAGGCAGCGCAGGTCGAGCAGCAGCGCCCCGTCGCGCAGCCGGCCGATCACCGGGCGCGGCAGGGCGCGCAGCGCGGTGGCCAGGGCCTCCAGCATGCGGCCGGCCGGCGCGGTCAGGCGCAGGCCATGGCTCGGCAGGGTGTCGAGCGGCAGGGCGCCGGAGCCGATCTGGCTGCGGCAGGGCGCCGCCGCCACGGCGATGC
>NZ_JBSXMU010000266.1:0-1000 GCF_054073225.1 Teichococcus aerofrigidensis | reverse complement strand
GGGCGGAGGCGGCATCGGGCAGCAGCAGCGCCTCCCGGCGCAGCGCCAGGGCGCCGCCCGGCAGCACCAGCAGGCCGGCCGCGCGTTCGGCCAGGGGCACCCGGCAGGTCAGGCGGGCCAGGCCCTCGCGCAGGGCGGCGGGGTCGGGCTGGCGATGCAGCCGGGCATCCAGGCGGCGCAGCAGGGCGAGGCCGGCGGTGGTGCCGAGATCCAGCGTTTCCAGGCGATCGAGGGGGGAGTCCGACATGGCGGGGAAGCGCATGGCATGATCGCATCGGTTGAATATCGATTCTTCATTCTTGCCTCCAAAAGGTCAATCCTGCGCCGGGGGGGTGGCGGACTCTTACCGTCCGCGGCCTGTTTTGGTCTTTTTTCGCCGTGCAGGGCGATGTTTTGCGAAAAATCATGGACAGCCGGCGTCGGATTGTGCCACCACGGGGCGCTGCATCATTCAGGAGAAGCCGGATGGAGATCAGCCGCCGCGGCCCCGCCGAGGCCAGTCTGGTCCAGGACGGGCGCGAGCTGCTCGACCTCGTCGCCGCCGAGGCCGATGAGGCCGAGTTCGCCGCCCTGCTCGCCCGCCTCGAAGCGGTGCTGGCGCCGCAGGAGGGCCCGCCCCGCATCGCCGTCACCTACCGCGAGGGGCTGTTCGAGGCGGTGCTGGCCGATCGTCCCGTGGAGGTGACGCTGATCGAGGAGGACCCGCAGGACCAGCCGCCGCGGCGCGGGCGGCGGCGGCGGACCGAGGCCGATCCCGCCGGGCTGGAGACGCGGCTCGCCGAACTGGCGCGCCGCGACGGAGGCGCGGCGTGACGGCCCGCCAGTCCCGCCTGGAGCTGGACGCGGCGCTGCGCCGCCCCCTGCCGCGCCCGGAGGCCGAGGCCCTGGTGCGCCTGCTCGCCGGCCGCCGGCCCGAGGCGCATCCGCATCCGCTGTTCCGCTTCCCCGCCGCCGCCGGCCTGCTGACCGGCGAGAGCCGGGCCCCCGCCCCCCGCCCCAC
>NZ_JBSXMU010000265.1:0-1067 GCF_054073225.1 Teichococcus aerofrigidensis | reverse complement strand
CGGCCAGGGCGCGGGGCGCCGGCAGATGCGCCGAGAGGTTCAGCGCCCGCCGCTCGCCACCCTCGCCCGGCACGCCGTACCAGCCCGGCGGATGGCGCGGGCCCGGGACGGTCTCGGCGAAGCGGTGCGCGGGGATGGCGCCGACGCCCCCGGCCGCCGGGCCGAGCCGGCCGAAGCCGTCCATCACCTCGAGCGGCGCCAGCGGCGTCTCGCCCTCCGCCCCGGCGACGCCGGAGGACAGCGCCACCACCCGGCGCAGCAGATCGATGAACAGGCCGGAGAGCGGCAGGTTGGACCATTCGGCATTGGCGGTGACATGGAACAGCACGATCCGCCCGGCGCCGCGCGTCTCGGCGGTGACCAGCGGGGTGCCGTCGGCCAGCCGGGCCCAGCTGCGGGCCGAGAGTTCCGGCCCCGGCTCGGCCAGGACCTGGGTCGAGACCGTGACCTCGCCGGGCGGCGCCAGCCCGGCGAAGGGCGAGGCCTCCGGGAAGGGCGCCAGCGGCTGCGGCTGCTCCCAGGAGAGCGCGCCGCCGAGCTGCCGCTCCCCGGCGCGCAGCCGCACCGGCAGCAGGCTGTCCGGCGCCTCGGCCAGGCGCGGGCCGGCGAAGCGGACCAGCGTGCCCCCCGCCTCGACCCAGCGCTCCAGCGCGGCGCGCTCCCCGGCCTCGGCCACCGGCCGGTCGGCCAGCACCAGCACGGCGAGCTGCCGGGCCAGGAGCTGCTCGATGCCGCCGCGCCGCAGCTCGGCATAGGGGGCGAGCGCCCGGTCCAGGTAGTAGAGCGGCCCGAGCAGCGGCGTCTCCGCCCCCTGCTCGGCCGGGCCCACCAGCCCGACCGGGCGGCGGCGGAAGCGTTCGTCCAGCAGCACGGCGGCGCCCGCCGTCTCCTCGCCCTCGATCTCCAGCCGGATGATCTGGTTGCGGATCTCGAGCGGCAGGTCGAGCCCGCCGCGCGCCTCGCGGCCGCCGGCCTCGACCGGAAGGGTGGCGCGGGCCAGCGCCCGCCCGTCCCCGGTGCGGGCCAGCACGGCCACGCTGCCGGCGGCCGGCGCGGCGGTCTGGCGC
>NZ_JBSXMU010000264.1:0-1088 GCF_054073225.1 Teichococcus aerofrigidensis | reverse complement strand
CGCGTCTGGCTCGACGATCCGCTCCGGCTGCATCCCTGCGACGCCTGGATGGGCCGGGTGATCGACAGCCAGGGCCGACCGCTCGACGGCCGCGGCCCGCTGCCGCAGGGCGGCGCGGGCGTGCCGCTGCGCCGCCCCGCGCCGGACGCGCTGCGCCGCCGTCTGATGGGCGGCAAGCTCGAGACCGGGCTGCGCGTGCTCGACGTCTTCACCCCGGTCTGCCGCGGCCAGCGCCTCGGCATCTTCGCCGCCTCCGGCGTCGGCAAGTCGACGCTGATGGGCATGCTGGCGCGCGGCGCCGAGGCCGATGTCATCGTCGTCGGGCTGATCGGCGAGCGCGGCCGCGAGGCGCGGGAGTTCCTCGACCATATCCTGGGCGAGGCGGGGCGGCGGCGCAGCGTCGTCATCGTCTCCACCTCCGACCAGCCGGCCCTGGCCCGCCGCCGGGCGGCGCAGGCGACGCTGGCCGTGGCCGAGCATTTCCGCGCCGAGGGCCGGCAGGTCTTCCTGCTGCTCGATTCCATCACCCGCCTGGCGCATGCGCAGCGCGAGATCGGCCTGGCCGCCGGCGAGCCGGCCACCGCCCGCTCCTACACGCCCTCGGTCTTCACCGAGCTGCCGGCGCTGCTGGAGCGCGCCGGGCCGGGGCCCGAGGGGGAGGGCGACATCACCGCCATCTTCACCGTGCTGGTCGATGGCGACGACCATGACGAGCCGATCGCCGACGCGGTGCGCGGCATCCTGGACGGGCATGTGGTGCTCGACCGGCGGATCGGCGAGCGCGGCCGCTGGCCGGCGATCGACGTGCTGCGCTCGGTCAGCCGCGCCCTGCCGCGCTGCCATGACGCCGAGCAGAACCGGCTGCTGGGCGAGGCGCGGCGCCTGCTCTCGGCCCATGCCGACATGGCCGAGATGATCCGCCTCGGCGCCTATCGCACCGGCAGCGACCCGCTGGTGGATCGTGCCATCCGGCTGCAGCCGGCGCTCGATGCCTTCCTCGGCCAGGGGCTGGAGGAACGCACCGGCAGCGCCGAGGCTTTCGCGCAGCTGGACGGCGTGCTGCAGGCGTAAGGCGGGCGGCCCGGGCC
>NZ_JBSXMU010000263.1:0-1127 GCF_054073225.1 Teichococcus aerofrigidensis | reverse complement strand
CATGCTGAGATCCGGCAGGAGGTGGCGAAGCTGTGCGCGCGCTTTCCTGGGGAGTACTGGCGCAAGCTGGACGAGGTGCGTGGTTATCCGACGGAGTTCGTGCAGGCGCTGACGGAGGCGGGCTGGCTGGCCGCGCTGATCCCGGAGGAGTTCGGCGGCTCGGGCCTGCCGCTCTCGGCGGCGGCGGCGATCCTCGAGGAGGTGCAGCGGCAGGGCTGCAACGGTGCCGCCTGCCACGCGCAGATGTACATCATGGGCACCATCCTGCGGCACGGCAACGACCGCCAGAAGCAGGAGTACCTGCCGAAGATCGCGTCGGGCGAGTTGCGGCTGCAGGCCTTCGGCGTGACCGAGCCGACCAGCGGGACCGACACCACCGCGCTGCGCACCTTCGCGCGGCGCGAGGGTGACAGATACATCGTCAACGGCCAGAAGATCTGGACCAGCCGGGCCGAGCATTCGGACCTGATGCTGCTGCTGGCGCGCACGACGCCGCGCGATCAGGTGGCGAAGAAGACGGAGGGGCTGTCGACCTTCATCGTCGACATGCGGACGGTGCTGGGCAAGGGTCTGACCATCCGGCCGATCCGCACGATGATGAACCACAATTCCTGCGAGGTGTTCTTCGACAACATGGAGGTTCCGGCGGAGAACCTGGTGGGTGTCGAGGGCCGCGGCTTCCGCTACATCCTGGACGGGATGAACGCGGAGCGGCTGCTGATCGCCAGCGAATGCATCGGCGACGCCAAGTGGTTCATCGAGAAGGCCGTGGGCTACGCGAAGGAGCGGGTGCTGTTCGGGCGGCCGATCGGGCAGAACCAGGGCGTGCAGTTCCCGATCGCCAAGGCCTATGCGCAGATGCGCGCGGCGGAGGCCATCGTGCACAAGGGTCTCGCCAAGTTCGAGGCCGGGGTCAATCCCGGCGAGGAGGCGAACATGGGCAAGATGCTTGCCGCCGAGGCGAGCTGGGCGGCGGGCGAGGCCTGCGTGCAGACGCATGGCGGCTTCGGCTTCGCCGAGGAGTATGATGTGGAGCGGAAGTTCCGCGAGACGCGGCTCTATCAGGTGGCGCCGATCAGCACCAACCTCATCCTCTCCTATCTCGGCGAGCATGTCCTCGGCATGCC
>NZ_JBSXMU010000262.1:0-1166 GCF_054073225.1 Teichococcus aerofrigidensis | reverse complement strand
GCGGCACCGCGCTCAGCGCGCGCGCCGCGGCGGCATAGCCCGCCCCCGCCTCGCGCGCGCCGGCGGCCACCGGCGCGACCGGGGTCAGCCGGCCGCCCATCAGCCGGTCTCGCCCACCTCATCCTCGTCCAGGATGAAGATGCGGCCCTCATCGGCCAGGCGCTTGGCGATGGTGATGATGTCGGCCTGCGCGTCCTCCACCGTCTTGCGCCGCTGCGAGGGCATGTTCTCGATCTCGTCGCGCATCATGGTGGCGGCGCGCTCGGACATGCTGCCGAGGAACAGCTCGCGCAGCTCCGGGCTGGCGGCGGTGAGCGCGATCTGCAGCTTGTCGGCCGGGCATTCGGCGACCAGGGTGGCGAAGGTCGTGCGGTCGACGCGGATCAGGTCGTCGAAGGTGAACATGATGCGCTTGATGCGCGCCGCCGCGTGCGGCTCGCGCGCCTCGATCTGGCGCATCAGGTTCTCGACCAGTCCCTTGTCGGCGCGGTTCATGATCTCGGCCACGATCTGCGAGCTGTCGCGCTCGTAGCTGCGGCTGAGATTGGTGATGAACTCGCGCTGCAGCGTCTGCTCGATGTCCTGCAGCACACCCTTCTGGATGCTGTCCATCCGCACCATGCGCAGGATGATCTCGTCCACCGAGGGCTTGGGCAGCAGCGCCAGCACCCGCGCCGCGTGCTGCGCCGGCAGCTTGGCGAGGATGACGGCGGCGGTCTGCGCCAGCTCGGTGCGCAGATAGGTGGCCAGCACCTCGGGCGAGATATTGGCCAGCTTCTCCCACATGGTCTTGCCCTCGGGACCGCGGATCTCGTCCATGATCTCGCTGACCTTCTCGTTGGGCAGCAGCCGGCGCAGCAGCCGCTCGGTGGTCTCGGCGGTGCCGATCACCGTGCCGGTGCGGCCGACCTCGTTGCGGAAGCGCGTGATGACGCGCTCGACATGGTCGATATCGACCTTGCCGAGATTGGCCATGGCGCGGCTGACGCGGCGGATCTCGTTCTCCTCCAGCCGGTCGAACAGGCTCTGGATGCGGGTCTCGTCGAGCGCCATGAACAGCACCGCGACATCGGCCAGCGGATCGGCCTTGCTCTCGGCGACGCGCACCGCGCGGCGGGATTCGGGGGCTTTCATCGGGCGGGACTCCGCGGCGGGCTGGGCGGGGG
>NZ_JBSXMU010000261.1:0-1182 GCF_054073225.1 Teichococcus aerofrigidensis | reverse complement strand
ATGGCGAAAGCTAAGTTTGAGCGGACGAAGCCGCACTGCAACATTGGCACGATCGGGCATGTGGATCATGGCAAGACGTCGCTGACGGCGGCGATCACCAAGGTTCTGGCGAAGTCGGGCGGTGCGTCGTTCACGGCGTATGACCAGATCGACAAGGCGCCGGAGGAGCGGGCTCGCGGCATCACGATCTCGACGGCGCATGTCGAGTACGAGACGGCGAACCGTCACTACGCGCATGTGGATTGCCCGGGCCACGCCGACTACGTGAAGAACATGATCACGGGCGCGGCGCAGATGGACGGCGCGATCCTGGTGGTGTCGGCGGCCGACGGCCCGATGCCGCAGACGCGGGAGCACATCCTGCTGGCGCGCCAGGTTGGCGTTCCGGCGCTGGTGGTGTTCCTGAACAAGTGCGACATGGCGGACCCCGACCTGCTGGAGCTGGTGGAGATGGAGGTGCGCGAGCTGCTGTCCTCCTACCAGTTCCCGGGCGACGACATTCCGGTGATCCAGGGTTCGGCGCTGATGGCGCTGGAGGACAAGAACCCGGAGCTGGGCGAGCAGGCGGTGCTGAAGCTGATGGAGGCGGTGGACGCCTACATTCCGCAGCCGGAGCGTCCGAAGGACCGTCCGTTCCTGATGCCGATCGAGGACGTGTTCTCGATCTCGGGCCGCGGCACGGTGGTGACGGGCCGCGTGGAGCGCGGCATCATCAAGGTCGGCGAGGAAGTCGAGATCGTCGGTCTGAAGGACACGACGAAGACGACGGTGACGGGCGTCGAGATGTTCCGCAAGCTGCTGGACAGCGGCGAGGCGGGCGACAACATCGGCGCGCTGCTGCGCGGCACGAAGCGCGAGGACGTGGAGCGCGGCCAGGTTCTGGCGGCGCCGGGCTCGATCAAGCCGCACTCGAAGTTCAAGGCGGAGGCCTATGTGCTGACGAAGGAGGAGGGTGGCCGTCACACGCCGTTCTTCACCAACTATCGTCCGCAGTTCTACTTCCGCACGACGGACGTGACGGGCGTGGTGACGCTGCCGGAAGGCGTCGAGATGGTGATGCCGGGCGACAACGTGTCGATGGACGTCGAGCTGATCGCGCCGATCGCCATGGACGAGGGCCTGCGCTTCGCCATCCGCGAGGGCGGCCGCACCGTCGGCGCCGGCGTCGTCGCCAAGATCAGC
>NZ_JBSXMU010000260.1:0-1222 GCF_054073225.1 Teichococcus aerofrigidensis | reverse complement strand
GCCCACCACCCAGTCGCCCGGCGCCAGACCCGGCGCCAGCGCGCCGGCGATGCCGATGCTGATGACGCCGCGCGCCGCCGCCGCCCCGCGTTCCGCCGCCGCCTCCAGCGCCACCGCGTCGCCGCCGCCGGTCAGGACGAGGTGGCCGGGCGCCGCCAGGATGCGCGCCTCACGCCGCAGGCCGGTGAGGATGAGCAGGGTCATGGCGGTCAGGGATGCGCGGGCGCGCCCCTACATGCCCTGTGCCACGCGCCGCGTGTTGCTGCCACGCAGGTTGCGGTAGCGCGCCAGGGCCCAGAGGGGGAAGAACTTCGGGTAGCCGTGGTAGCGCAGGTAGAAGACCCGTGGAAAGCCGCCGCCGGTGTAGCTCTCCTCCGGCCAGAGCCCGCCGGCGTCGCGGTTCCGCTGCAGCCAGCCGATGCCGCGCGCCACCGCCGGATCGTCCACCCGCCCCGCCGCCATCAGGCCCAGCAGGGCCCAGGCCGTCTGCGAGGCCGCCGAGGGCGCCGGCTCGTAGCCCCGATAGTCCAGCCTGTAGCTGCGGCAATCCTCGCCCCAGCCGCCATCCGGATTCTGGATGGCGGCCAGCCAGTCCGCCGCGCGCCGCACGGGCGCGGCCTCCGGCGCCAGGCCGGCGGCGTTCAGGGCGCAGAGCGCCGACCAGGTGCCGTAGATGTAGTTCACGCCCCAGCGCCCGAACCAGCTGCCATCCGCCTCCTGCTCGCCCTCCAGGCAGGCCAGGGCGGCGCGCATCCGCGGGCTGTCGGCCGGCTCGCCGAGCTGCGCCAGCATGCTGACGCAGCGGGCGGTGACATCGGCCGTGGGCGGGTCGAGCAGGGCGCCGTGGTCGGCGAAGGGGATGTTGTTCAGGTGGTGGTGCGTGTTGTCGGCATCGAAGGCGCCCCAGCCGCCATTGCGGCTCTGCAGCCCCGCCGTCCACTCGACGGCGCGCTCGATCGCCGTGTCATGCGCCGCCGTGCCGTCCCGCCGGCGGGCCCGGTCGAGCGCCATGACGACCACGGCGGTGTCGTCGAGGTCGGGATAATGGGCGTTGCGGTACTGGAAGGCCCAGCCGCCGGGCCGGACCCCCGGCCTCCGCTCGGCCCAGTCCCCCCTCACCTCCAGCTCCTGCAGCGGCTTCAGCCAGGCGAGGCCCCGCGTGGCGGCGGCCTGGGGGGGGGCGGGGGCGCCCGCCGCCCGGGCGGGGGGGGGGGCGGGGCGG
>NZ_JBSXMU010000259.1:0-1227 GCF_054073225.1 Teichococcus aerofrigidensis | reverse complement strand
CCCGCCGGCCGTCCCGATCTGCGGCGCGACCCGGCGGCCTCGCTCCTACCCTCCTGGCAAGCCGCGCTGCGGGCCAGCGCCGAGCCCGCCGAGGTGATCGAGCGCGCGGCGCTGCTTCCCGCCGACATGCCCGCGCTCCGCCTGGCGCTGCGGGCGGCCCGCGCGCGGGTCGAGGCCGGCGGCTGGCCCTCCATCCCCCTGGGCGAGACGCTAGACCCCGGCATGGCCGACGCCGCGCGGGTGCCGGCGTTGCGCGCCCGCCTCGCCGCCGAGGATGCCGAGCTGGCGGCGCTGACCCCCGAGGCGCCGGAGATCTACGACGCGGCCCTGGAGGCGGCGGTCCGCCGCTGGCAGGCGGTTCAGGGACTGGAGCCGGACGGTCGGGTCGGCCGCGCCACGCAGCGCCTGATGAACCGTCCCGTCGAGGCGGTGGTCGGGCAGATCCGCGTCGCCATGGACATGCGGCGCGGGCTGGCGCCGCCGCCGCTGGGCCGCCGCGTCGAGGTCAATATCCCGGCCTATGCGCTGCGGGTGATGGAGGGCGGCCGGGTGCTCCTGGCCATGCGGGTCATCGTCGGCAAGCCGGCGCGCGCCACGCCGCCGCTCGATGTCCGCATGACGGCGGTGCAGTTCAACCCGCCCTGGGGCGTGCCGGAGCGCAACGCGCGGGAGGACCTGCTGCCGCGCTTCCGCCGCGATCCGCGCGCCATGATGGAGAAGGGTTTCCGCGTCTACAGCGTGATCGGCGGCGAGCGCGTCGAGATCGACCCGACCACCATCGACTGGGGCGCCATCGGCGGCACCCGCTTCCCCTACATCATCCGCCAGGACGCCAGCGACGCCAGCGCCCTGGGCCGGCTGAAGTTCGTCATGCCCAATGGCGACGACATCTACCTGCACGACACGCCGGACCGCCATCTCTTCAACCGGGCGGAGCGGGCCCTCTCCTCCGGCTGCATCCGCCTCAGCCAGCCGATGGAACTCCTGGAGCTGGTGCTGGCCGGGGTGCCGGGCTGGGACCGGGCGCGCGCGCAGAAGGCCCTGGACAGCCGCCAGACCAGCTTCCTGGGCCTGCCCCGGCCGCTGCCGGTGCGCCTGGCCTACGAGACCGTCACGGTGGAGGAGGGCGAGGTCCGGCTGCGGCCCGATCTCTACGGGCTGGATGCCGCCTATCTCCGCCTGCTCGACCAGCGCCGCGCGGCCCCGGCCGCCGAGCCGGCGCTGGCC
>NZ_JBSXMU010000258.1:0-1228 GCF_054073225.1 Teichococcus aerofrigidensis | reverse complement strand
GCGTGGTGCTGGACCTGACCGACCTGGTCGCCTGGGTCCGCGGCGGGCGGCGCGCCCCGAGCGGCATCCAGCGCGTGCAGCTCGGCATCGCCGATGCCGCCCTGGCCCATCCCGCCTTGGCTGCAGCCGCCTCGGCGGGCGCCGCGCCGCCCCGCCGCTGTGCCATGCCGGCCGAGGGCGGCGGCTGGCGCGACCTGCCGGCGCCGTTGTTCCGCCGGCTCGACCACCTCATGACCCAGGGGGCAGGGATGGAGGCGCCGGACTGGCACGAGGCCGTGGCGGTGCTGAACCAGCGGATGCAGGCGCCGCCGCTGCGCTTCACCCGCGACGAGGCGGGCGAGGCCGCCGTGCTGGTCACGCTCGGCGGCACCTGGGGGGTGGAGGACTACCTCGACCAGCTGCGCCTGGCCCGCCAGCGCGACGGGCTGCGCCATGTGCCGCTGCTGCACGATTGCGTGCCGCTGCTGCTGCCCGAGCACTGCACCGAGGGCACGGTGCGCGGCTATGCCCACTGGTTCTCCAACCTGGCGCTGCATGCCGATGGCGTGCTCGCCGTCTCCCGCTCCACCGCCGCGGACCTCGGGCGCCTGCACGCGGCGCTGCTGCCGGAGATCCCGGCGCCGCCGGTCGCGGTGGTGCCGCTCGACGCGGCGCCGCGGCCGGTGGCAGGGGCGGCGCCGGACCATCCGCTGCTGCGCGGCGGCCGGCCTTTCGTCCTCTTCGTCTCGACCATCGAGGGGCGCAAGAACCACCTGATGGTCTTCCAGGCCTGGCTGACCCTGGCGCGCCGCCTGGGCGCGGCGGCGGTGCCGCAGCTGGTCTGCGTCGGCCGGCCGGGCTGGCGGGCCGAGGCGGCGCTCGACCTGCTGGCCCATGCGCCGGAGCTGCGCGACAAGGTCCGCATCCTGTCCGATGTGCCGGACCCGCTGCTGGCGGCGCTGTACCGGGCCTGCCTCTTCACCCTCTACAACAGCCATCACGAGGGCTGGGGCCTGCCGGTGACGGAGAGCCTCGCCGCCGGCAAGGTCGCGCTGGTGCCGGCCCATTCCGGGCTGCTGGAGGCCGGGGAGGGCGGCGCCGTCTTCTTCGCGCCGGGCCACGAGTCGGACCTGCTCGACAAGCTGACCCGGCTGATCACCGATCCGGCCTGCCGCGCCGCGGCCGAGGCCGCCATCGCCGCCGCCCCGCCCCGGCGCGGCTGGGCGGCGCTGGCCGGGCAGCTCCTGGC
>NZ_JBSXMU010000257.1:0-1311 GCF_054073225.1 Teichococcus aerofrigidensis | reverse complement strand
GGGGGGGGGGGGGGGGGGGGGGGGGGGGGGGGGGGGGGGGGCCGCGCCCCCCGCCCGAGGCCTCCAGGATGCGCTGCAGGATGTCCTGCTGCATCGCCGGCGGCAGGCTCGGCAGCGGCATGCCGCCGGGCAGCACGCTGGGCAGGCTGGGGGGCGAGAGCAGCGGACTCGGGACCTGCCCGCCCGGCGGCCCGTTCGGGGGCGCCGCGAACCCGGGCGCCTGCGCCCCCGCCCCGCCCGCCTGCAGCATCAGGATCCCGGCGAGAATCAGGCGGCCGCCCCGCCGGAGGACGGTGGCGGAGGAAGGCGGGTGCGCGGCGGGGGAAAGGAAAGGCGGCAAGTCCTGGA
The DNA here is from genome assembly GCF_054073225.1 of Teichococcus aerofrigidensis. Taxonomy (NCBI): domain Bacteria; kingdom Pseudomonadati; phylum Pseudomonadota; class Alphaproteobacteria; order Acetobacterales; family Roseomonadaceae; genus Roseomonas; species Teichococcus aerofrigidensis. Next base: position 963 of record NZ_JBSXMU010000257.1, on the reverse strand, counting down.
GCACCGTGGCGGTAGCGGTGGAGGTTAAAAGCTCGCTCGCAAAATCGTGACCAATGGTTTATCAGCATGACGATGGCGATCCAAGCGCGCAATTCGCCCAGATTAAGCAACCTTGCGTTGTTCGATGCCGCCCTCCGGCTCGGCCCGCATGCGCTCGCCCATTACGCCCTGTACCGCCTGGGCCGGCTGCACGGCGGCCCGGCCCGCGCCCTGGCCGATCGGCCGGCCGTGACCGGCGCCTTCCTGCCGGAGACCTGCCTGTGCCCAGCACCGGAGCTGGCTGAAGGACCGATGCCGGGCTGGCCCGCCCGCCTGCGCGCCGCCCTCGCGGCCCTGCCCTCCGCCGGCCCGCACGGCCCCTTCGACGGCGCCACGCCGGCACTGGCACTGGACCTGTTCGGCGCGGGCGATATCCGCCCCGTCTGGGAGGCCAACCGGCTGGCCTGGGCGCCACTGCTGGTGCAGGCGGCGCGGCTCTGGCCGGAGGAGGGGCATCTGGCGCGGCTGGAGCAGCGCCTGGCCGCCTGGCAGGCGGCCAACCCGGCCTATCGCGGCCCCAACTGGGCCTGCGGCCAGGAGGCGGCGCTGCGCGCGCTGCACCTCGCCCTGGCCCTGCTGCTGGCCGGGGCGGAGGCCGATCCTTCTCCGGCGGCGCGCGGGCTGCTCGCGCTGCACGCCCACCGCATCCGGGCGACCGCGGCCTATGCCCGCGCGCAGGACAACAACCACAGCATCAGCGAACCCGCGGGCCTGCTGGCCTGCGGCTGGCTGCTGGGCGAGGCCGAGCTGGCGCGGCGGGGCGAGGCCGCCCTGGCCCGCGCGGTGGCGCGGCTGGTGGCGCCGGATGGCGGCTTCGCGCAGCATTCCACCGGCTATCACCGCCTGTTGCTGGACACGCTCTCCGTGCTGGAGGTGCTGCGCCTCCGGCTGGGCCGGCCGCCGCTGCCCGCGCCGGTGCCGGCC
>NZ_JBSXMU010000256.1:0-1311 GCF_054073225.1 Teichococcus aerofrigidensis | reverse complement strand
GGCCCTGCTATCGTTGCCGTTGATGGGAGTGGCGGGTCCTGTGCTGGGCCAGAGCCTGCAGGAGGCGCTGGCGCAGGCCTATGCGAACAACCCGGCGCTGCAGACGGCGCGGGCGCAGTTGCGCGTGGTGGACGAGAACGTGCCGCAGGCGCTGGCGGGGTGGCGTCCGAGCGTGGTGGTGGCGGGGAATGTCGGCTACATCGACGCGCAGGCGCGCTCACGCGGGATCTACGCGGATGTGGACCGCCAGACGCTGGGCACCACGGCGACGCTGACGCAGCCGCTGTACCAGGGCGGCCGGACGATGGCCGCGACCAAGCGGGCGGAGAACCAGGTGCTGGCGCAGCGGGCGCGGCTGCTGGCGGCGGAGCAGCAGGTGCTGGCCGATGTGGTGGCGGCCTATGTGGCGGTGATCCGCGACCAGGAGACGCTGCGGCTGAACGTGAACAACGTGCAGGTGCTGCAGCGCCAGCTGGACGCGACGAACGAGCGCTTCCGGGTGGGCGAGATCACGCGCACCGACGTGGCGCAGGCGGAGAGCCGGCTGGCCGGGGCGCGCTCGGCGCGGGCCAATGCCGAGGGCACGCTGCAGACCAGCCGGGCGACCTTCCGGCGGGTGGTCGGGCTGGCGCCGGAGCGGCTGGTGGCGCCGCAGCCGCTGTCGGTGCCGGTGCGCGCCGGGGGCGAGGCGGCGGAGCTGGCGATGCGCAACAACCCCGCGGTGGTGGCCTCGCTGTTCGACGAGGCGGCGGCGCGCGACGCGGTGGATGTGCAGATGGCGGCGCTGCTGCCGCAGCTGAGCCTGCAGGCGCAGGCCTTCCGGCAGGACAACAGCCAGCAGCCGCACAGCCGGGTGACCGGGCAGCAGATCACCGCCAACCTGTCGGTGCCGCTGTACCAGGGCGGCGCCGAGCACGCGGCGGTGCGGCAGGCGCGGCAGGACGCGGTGCGGCTGCGCCAGGTGGTGGACGACCAGCGGCGGCAGGCGATGCAGCAGGCGACGCAGGCCTGGGAGCAGCTGCAATCGGCGCGCGCCCAGGTGGAGAGCGTGCGCTCGCAGATCCGCGCCGCCGAGATCGCCCTCGACGGCGTGCAGCGCGAGGCGGTGGTCGGCAGCCGCACCACGCTCGACGTGTTGAACGCCGAGCAGGAACTGCTCAACGCCCGCGTCAGCCTGGTCCAGGCGCTCTCCAGCGTGGTCACCGCCAGCTACACCGTCGCCGCCTCCCTCGGACGCCTCACCGCGCGCGACCTCGCCCTCCCCGTCGCCCTCTACGACATGGACACCTACTACCAGACCGTCAGGTCCAA
>NZ_JBSXMU010000255.1:0-1343 GCF_054073225.1 Teichococcus aerofrigidensis | reverse complement strand
GCCCAGCCCTCGGCGGCCGCCTCCACCGCGTCCGGCGCGAGGCGGCAGGCCTCGCCGCGCGCCGCCATCCGCGCCGCGGAGAGCAGCCGGGTGAGGCGCCCGTAGCCGGCGCGGTCGGTGGGCCAGGCCAGCATCTCCGGCCCATCCTGCAGCACCAGCCGGGCGCCCAGGGCGAAGGGCAGCCCCGCCTCGCGCGCCGCGACATGGGCGCGCACCACGCCGGCCAGGCTCATCCGGTCGCAGAGGCCGAAGCCGGCATGGCCGAGCGCCGCGGCCATGGCCACCAGCTCATCGGGCTGCGAGGCGCCCTCCAGCAGCGAGAAGCAGGAGCGGGCGCAAAGCTCGGCGAAGCCGGGCGGATCCTCAGGCGAAGAGGCCATGCAGGAACCAGCGGGCCTCGCTGCGGCAGAGCCAGAGGCGCAGCCCGTCCTCGCATTCCACGCGCCAGTAGTCGCGGGGCGGCCGCTCCGGCGCCGCACCCCACCATTCCGCCTCCAGCCGCTCCGGCCCCTCGCGATGCCGCAGCGGGCGCGGCCGGCCGCGCCAGACCAGGCCATCGGGGGCCGCCTCGACCGGCTCCGGCCGGGCTAGCAGCCAGACCGGGCGTGGGCGGCCGCCCCAGGGGCCATCCCGGTGGTTGTCCCAGTCCGAGGGCGTCCGCACCACGGCGAAAGGCGAGACCGCCCGCACCGCCTGCTCCGGCCAGTGCGAGGCACAGGGCTGCGCCCGCCAGACGGGCAGGCGCTGGCCCAGCCGGTCCAGCAGCCGCTCCAGCGCCTCCCGCGCCGCCGCCTCGCCATCCGCCAGCCCCTCGGACTGGCGGGCCTCGAGCGGCTGGGTCTCGAGGGCGCGCACCTCCAGCCGCTCGATGCCGAAGCCCGGCGCCACCCCTTCCAGCTTTTCCCGCAGCAGGCGGGCAAGGTGCGCCGGGTCGCGCACCGGGCCGCCGGTGCCGAGCCCGATCTCCTGCCGGCTGCCATCCACCCGCCGCAACGCCAGCCGCAGGCGGCGCAGCCCCTGGCCCGCCGCCTCGAGCCGATGGCAGAGCTCGGGCAGCAGGCGCGCCAGGGCCGCATCCAGCCCGGCGCGCGTGATCAGCGGCTCGGGTGGGGCGAGGGTGGCGGCGAAGACCGGCGGCGGCGCGAGGGGGCGCAGCGCGGCACGGGCGGCGCCGGTGGCCAGGTCGAGCCGTGCCAGCAGGCCGGGACCGAAGCGGCGCGTCAGCGGCCCGCGCGGCTGCGCCAGCACCTCCCCAATGCGCCGCAGCCCCAGGCCACGCAGCCGCCGCAGCATCTCCGCCGGCAGGCGCAGCCGTTCCAGCGGCAAGGGGGAGAGGGCCTCGG
>NZ_JBSXMU010000254.1:0-1360 GCF_054073225.1 Teichococcus aerofrigidensis | reverse complement strand
GGGTCGTGTCCCTGGTCGTGGTGTAGGAGGCGGTCACCGCGGTGAACCTGGGTAGGGTTGGGTTGCGAGGCGCAACTCTGACCCAAGGACCCCACGATGACCGACCATGAGACTGCCCTGCGCGATTTGCTGGCGAAAGGCTCGGACGCGACGTTCCTGCGCGAGATGATTGGCTTTGCTGCCCAGCGGCTGATGGAGCTGGAGACCGAGAGCCTGACAGGGGCCGCGCACGGCGAGCGCAGCCCGGAGCGCCGGGTGCAGCGGAACGGCTACCGGGAGCGGGACTGGCACACCCGTGCGGGCACGGTGGAGCTGCGCATTCCGCGGCTGCGCAAGGGTTCCTACTTCCCGGGCTTCCTGGAGCCGCGTCGAACGGCAGAGAAGGCGCTGACGGCCGTGATCCAGGAGGCCTACGTGCAGGGCGTATCCACCCGGTCGGTGGACGAGCTGGTGCGGGCCATGGGGATGGACGGCATCAGCAAGAGCCAGGTGTCGCGGTTGTGCGCCGAAATCGACGAGCGCGTCGGCGCCTTCCTGACCCGCCCGATCGAGGGCGACTGGCCCTACGTCTGGCTGGACGCGACCTACGTGAAGGCCAGGCGTGACGGGCACATCGTGTCCGTGGCGGTGATCATCGCGGTGGGCGCCAACACGGACGGCCGCCGCGAGGTGCTCGGCATGACCATCGGCAACAGCGAGGCCGAGCCGTTCTGGACCGAGTTCCTGCGTTCCCTGGCCCGCCGTGGCCTGCGCGGCGTCAAGCTGGTGATCTCGGACGCGCACGAGGGCCTCAAGGCTGCCATCAGCAAGGTGCTGGGCGCCACCTGGCAGCGGTGCCGGGTGCACTTCATGCGCAACGCCGCCGCCCATGCGGGCAAGACCCAGCGCCGCATCGTCTCCGCCTGGATCGGCACCGCGTTCGCTGAGGCCGACGCACCCCGGGCCCGTGCGCAGTGGCGCCAGGTCGCCGATCAGCTCCGCCCCCGGGTGCCCCGGCTCGCAGCCCTGATGGACGACGCCGAGGCCGACGTGCTGGCCTACATGGGGTTCCCGACCCCGCACCGGCCCAAGATCCACTCCAACAACCCGCTTGAGCGCCTCAACGGCGAGATCAAGCGCCGCACCGACACCGTGGGCATCTTCCCGAATGAGGCGGCGGTCACTCGCCTGGTCGGCGCCATACTGCTGGAGCAGCACGACGAGTGGAGCATCCAGCGCCGCTACATGAGCCTGGAGACGCTCGCGCCGTTGAGCGATACTGACACCGTCAGCCTGCCGCCCGCGGCACCCTGACACGCGGACCAGCCCCGCTCAGGAGAACCGTCCTTGGCGCTCCTACACCACGCGTTGGGACACGACC
>NZ_JBSXMU010000253.1:0-1302 GCF_054073225.1 Teichococcus aerofrigidensis | reverse complement strand
AGATGTGTATAAGAGACAGCCTCGTGCCGCAGCGCGCGGGCCAGGGCGCGGCGCCGCCGGGGGCGGGGCCGGGGGTCGGAGGGGGGCGCGCTCACGCGGTGAAGCTCCGCGCCAGGGCGCCGGCCACCAGCGACCAGCCATCGACCAGCACGAAGAAGATCAGCTTGAAGGGCAGGCTGATCACCACCGGCGGCAGCATCATCATGCCCATGCCCATCAGCACCGCGCTGATGGCGATGTCGATGGCCAGGAAGGGCAGGAAGAGCAGGAAGCCGATCTGGAAGGCCTTGTTCAGCTCGGAGATGATGAAGGCGGCGGCCAGGATGTGCAGCGGCACGCCGTGGCGCGGCGCGGCGCCCGTGGTCCCGCCCTCGGCCGCGCCCGAGGCCCGGCCTTCGGGCGGCTGCCACTTGGCGATGTCGATGAACAGCGCCAGGTCGCGCTCCCGCACATTCGCCTCCATGAAGCCGCGGAAGGGCAGGATGGCGCGCTCGGCGGCCATCTCCTCGGTGATGCTGCCCTCGATCAGCGGCCGCGCCGCCTCGCTCCAGGCGCGCTCCAGCACCGGCGCCATGACGAAGGCGGAGAGGAACATCGCCAGGCTGACGATCACCGTGTTGGGCGGCGACTGCTGCAGGCCGAGGGCGGTGCGCAGCATCGACAGCACGACGACGATGCGGGTGAAGGAGGTGGCGACCACCAGCAGCCCCGGCGCCAGGGCCAGCAGGGTGGTGGCGACGATCAGCCCGACGATGTTGGTGGTCAGGCTCTGCCCGCCGCTGGCCACCGCCTGGCCGCTGAGGGTGCCCGCCGGGGCGCCGAGGCTGAGCGAGACGCTCTGCGCCAGGACGGGCGCGGCGAGCAGCAGCAGCGGCAGCGCCAGGAGGGCGGCGCGGCCGGCGCGGGGGCGGGCCGCCGCGGCCGGGGGGGGGGGGGGGAGCGGGATTCTGCGCGCCTCCGGGAAAAGGGGTTCAGCTCGCCGCGGAGACAATCTCGGTGATCGAGATCGACAGCCGGCCGTCATCGGTGATCTGGATCTCGCCGCGCGCGATCAGCCGCTCATTGGCCATCAGGTCGACCGGCTCGCCGACCTTGCGGTCGAACTCGATCACCGAGCCGCGGCTCAGGTTGAACAGGGCGGCCATCGGCAGCCGCTTGCTGCCCAGCACCACCTGCACGCTCACCGGGATGTCCATGATGCGCGGCTTGCGCTCGGTCAGGAAAGGGTTCTCGGAAGAGGCGCTGTCGCTCATCGCTTGGTCTCCTGTGGCGGATCGCCGGGCAGGGCGGGGGGGGCGGAGG
>NZ_JBSXMU010000252.1:0-1369 GCF_054073225.1 Teichococcus aerofrigidensis | reverse complement strand
GCCTCGGTCTTCTCGCGCACCTCGTCGAGCGTCACGCCCGGCGCCAGCTCGGCCAGCACCATGCCGCCGCCCTGGCGGTCGATGGTGAAGACGGCGAGCTCGGTGACGACCATGTCCACCACGCCCTTGCCGGTCAGCGGCAGGGTGCATTCGCGCAGCAGCTTGGGCTTGCCGCCGGCGGTGTGCTCCATCAGCACCACCACCTTCTTGACGCCGGCGACGAGGTCCATGGCCCCGCCCATGCCCTTCACCATCTTGCCCGGGATCATCCAGTTGGCGAGGTCGCCGTTCTGCGCCACCTGCAGCGCGCCCAGGATGGAGATGTCGATATGCCCGCCACGGATCATGGCGAAGCTGTCGGCGGAGGAGAAGAAGCTGGTGGTGGGCAGCGCCGTCACGGTCTGCTTGCCGGCGTTGATCAGGTCGGCGTCCTCGTCCCCCTCATAGGGGAAGGGGCCCATGCCGAGCATGCCGTTCTCGGATTGCAGCTGGACGCTGATGCCGTCCGGGATGTGGTTCGCCACCAGCGTCGGGATGCCGATGCCGAGGTTGACGTAGAAGCCGTCCTCCAGCTCGCGCGCGGCGCGGGCGGCCATGTCGTCGCGGGTCCAGGCCATGGCTGCTGCTCCTCAGGCGACGTTGCTGTTGGCGGGGTTGAGGTCGGTCACGCGCTTGCGGACCGTGCGCTGCTCGATTCGCTTCTCGTAGCCCTCCGGCAGCTTGACGATACGCTTCACGTAGATGCCGGGGGTGTGGATCTGGTCGGGGTCGATCTCGCCCGGCTGCACCAGGTGCTCGACCTGCACGACGGTGACCTTCGCCGCCGTCGCCATCATCGGGTTGAAGTTGCGCGCGGTCTTGCGGAAGACGAGGTTGCCCTCGGTATCGGCCTTCCAGGCGTGCACGATGGCGAGGTCGGCGAAGATCCCGCGCTCCATCACATAGGTCTCGCCGTCGAACTCGCGCGTCTCCTTGCCTTCCGCGACCTGCGTGCCGACGCCGGTCCTGGTGAAGAAGGCGGGAATTCCGGCGCCGCCGGCGCGGATACGCTCGGCCAGCGTGCCCTGCGGGTTGAACTCGATCTCCAGCTCGCCCGCCAGGTACTGCTCGGCGAAGGTTTTGTTCTCGCCGACATAGGAGGAGATCATCTTGCGGATCTGCCGCGTCTTCAGCAGCAGGCCGAGGCCCGCATCGTCGATGCCCGCGTTGTTGGAGACCACCGTCAGGTCCTTCACCCCGGAATCGCGGATCGCCTCGATCAGCAGGGCGGGGATGCCGCAGAGGCCGAAGCCGCCGGCATGGATCAACATGCCGTCGCGCAGCACGCCTTCCAGCGCGGCCTTGGCATCCGGGTAGACTTTCCGCATCG
>NZ_JBSXMU010000251.1:0-1398 GCF_054073225.1 Teichococcus aerofrigidensis | reverse complement strand
CCCTGCAGGCGGGCCAGCCCGGGCGCGGCGCCCCGCAGGTCCACCACCAGGCGTCGCCGGCGGCCGCGCCATCGCGGGGGCAGCATGTCCCGCAGCTCGGCGCCCCACCAGCGCAGGAAGGCCTCCGCCCCCCGCCGCGCCCGCCCCCCCGTCTCGCGCAGGCTCATCCCCCGGCCTCCCGTCTGTGCGCCAGCCGCGGCGCCACCACCAGCGGCGTCCAGCGGCGCGCATCCTCCGCGGCGAAGTCGAGGTTCAGCTCGATCGCCATCGGCAGCACGGCCGCCTCCGACCACGTATCCCGCCAGAGCGCCGCCTCGCCCGGACGGGGCGCGCCGAAGTAGCGCAGGCGGAGCGCTTCGACGCCTTCGAGCAGGCGCCGCCCGGAACGGCCTTCCGGCCCCCCCTCCCCCGCCTCGCCACCCGGCAGGGCGCGCCAGGAGAGCAGCAGGGCGCCCTGCTCGTGCCGCAGGCCGAGCAGCGCCGGGCCGCCCAGGCCGAAACGCGGCGGCAGTTCGGCGACGAAGGCCAGGGCTTCCGGACGCCCCTCGAAGATCAGCGCCGCGGCGCCGCCGCTCCGGCCCTCTTCCGGGATGGGCAGGGCGGCCAGCAGCCGCAGCCGCAGCAGATCCTGCACCAGCCCAAGCTCGGTCCGGTCCGCCGCCGCCACCCGCCCGGCCCGCCCGACCAGCCCGAGGGCGCTCAGCGCCAGGCTCATCACCAGCCCGAGCAGCACCAGCCCGACCAGCGTCTCGACCAGCGTCAGGCCGGGAGCGGAGCGCCGGATCATGGCGCCCCCCCGGCCGGGCCCGGGCGCAGCGTCTCCAGCACCACCGCCCCCACCGTGACGCGCACCGGATGGAGCGCCAGCCCGGGCGCGCCGGCCTCGCCCGGCCCTGTCTCGACACGCCAGGGCCCCTCCGGCGCGCGCCCCTCCAGATGGCCGGGCCGGGCGGCGCCGGGCGGGGCATGGGCCTCCAGCAGCGACTGCGCCAGGGCCAGCGCGGCGAGATCCGCCTCGCGCCCCGCCTTGGCGCGCAGCGTGGCCGCCAGGGCCGGCAGAAGGGCGGCGAGCACGCCGCCGATCACCGCCAGCGCCACCAGGGCCTCCACCAGCGTGAAGCCGGGCGCCGTCCGCCGCCGGCGCGGCGCGTCACTCGAAGAGGCGGACATGGCCGGTCATCCAGTCGACCTCCACCGCGGCCGTCATGCCACCGCGCGACAGCCGGACGCGGCCGCCGGTCGAGCCGCCCTCGGCATCGAAGCGGATGGCGAGGCGCCCCGCCTCCCCGGCCTCCGCCAGCGGGGCCTCGACCGCCAGGGCCAGGCCGGGCGTGACGCCGAGGGCGGCGGCGCCCGGACGCTGGAGGCTGCCGCGCGCCGTGTCGAAGACCACCAGGG
>NZ_JBSXMU010000250.1:0-1448 GCF_054073225.1 Teichococcus aerofrigidensis | reverse complement strand
GGGGCGGCGGCGCGGGGGGCGCGGCGCCGCCCAGCGCCTCGGCCAGGCGGCGGCCGCCCGGCGGCGGCTTCGGCGGTTCCCGGCCCTGCTGCAGCGCCTCCATGGCGGCGGCGTGCCGCCCCGCCTCAGGGTCGCGCCACCAGAGTCGGAAGGCGTGGTCGAAGATCTCGGCATGCTCGTGCCGGTGCACGAGGGTCGCCCGCAGCGCCGCCTGCACCTGGTGCCGGTCGCCGATCTCGACGCGCCGCAGCGCCTCCGCCCCGGCCAGCATCTCGCCCGGCCCGATCGGCAGGCCGGCGCGGCGCAGCAGGCGGCCGAAGCCGAGCAGGTTGGCGGCGAGCGACACCGTCCCGCCTCAGAAGGGGATGACGGGCTTGGGACGGCTGGCCTCCTTCGCCACCTCGACCAGCCTGGCCGCCTCGGCGCCGCGCAGCTTGGCGATGTCGTCCTGGTACTTGAGCAGGGCGCCGACCGTCTCCTCGACCAGCACCGGCTCCAGCTCCCGCGCGTCCAGGGCGCGCAGCGCGGCGGCCCAGTCGATGGTCTCGGCGACGCCGGGATACTTGAAGAAGTCGCCCGAGCGCAGCGCCTGCACGAAGGCGACGATCTGCGCCGAGAGGGCCGCCGGGAGGTCCGGCTGGCGGCTGGCCAGGATGGCGCGCTCCCGCGCCGCGTCCGGGTAGTCCACCCACTGGTAGAGGCAGCGGCGGCGGATGGCGTCGTGCACCTCCCGCGTGCGGTTGCTGGTCAGCACCACGATGGGCGGCGTCTCGGCGCGGATGGTGCCGAGTTCGGGGATGCTCAGCTGGAAATCGGCCAGGATCTCCAGCAGGAAGGCCTCGAAGGGCTCGTCGGCGCGGTCCAGCTCGTCGATCAGCAGCACCGCCGGGCTGCCCGAGAGGGCGGAGAGCAGCGGGCGTTCCTGCAGGAAGCGCCGGTCGTAGATGCCGGCCTCCAGCGCCGCGCGGCCCTCCGTGCTGTGCGCCGCGCCGGAGGCCTCGGCGAGGCGGATCGCCATCAGCTGCCGCGCGTGGTTCCACTCATAGGCGGCGGCCTGGAGGTCGAGCCCGTCATAGCATTGCAGCCGCACCAGCCGCCGGCCGAGGCCGGAGGCCAGCACCTTGGCGATCTCGGTCTTGCCGGTGCCGGGCTCGCCCTCCAGGAACAGCGGCCGGCCCATGGCCAGCGCCAGATGCACGGTGGTGGCCAGCGCCCGGTCGGCGACATAGCCGCCGGCCGCCAGCAGGCGCTCGGTCTCGGCGACCGAGGCGGGAAGGGCCGCCGCCGGCGTGGCGCTGGCGCTCATGCCTCAGCCCAGCACGAAGAGCAGGAAGAGGATCACCACGAAGATCGCCGAACCGCCCCAGAACAGCAGCGGCAGGCCGAAGATCTCGTCCGGCAGCAGGGAGAAGATGGAGATCCCGGCGGGCGCGGGGGGTGGCGCGGGC
>NZ_JBSXMU010000249.1:0-1490 GCF_054073225.1 Teichococcus aerofrigidensis | reverse complement strand
GGCCTATCCGGTCCGGCTGGAGGAGGATGGCGCGCTGCTGCTCGCCATGGCCGATCCGCTGGACCCCTATGCGGTGCAGGCGGCCGCCCTGGCCACCGGCCGGACGGTGCGGCGGGCGGTGGCCGCGCCCTCCGTCATCCTGGCCGGCCTGGCCCAGCTCGAGGCGGCGGCGGCGCCGCCCGAGGTGGCGCTGGCCGAGACGCGGCCCGGCGCACCCGAGGACGCCACCCGCCTGCGCGACCAGGCCAGCGAGGCGCCGGTGATCCGGCATGTCAACGCGCTGCTGCAGCAGGCGGTGGAGAGCGGCGCCTCCGACATCCACCTCGAATCGACGGAGAGCGGCCTGCGCGCGCGGCTGCGCGTCGACGGCGTGCTGCGCGAGGCGGGCCTGATCGCGTCCGGTCTGGGCACCGGCGTGCTGTCGCGCATCAAGATCATGGCGCGGCTCGACGTGGCCGAGCGCCGCCTGCCGCAGGACGGGCGCATGCGTGTCGCCGTGCGCGGGCGCGATGTCGACCTCCGGGTCTCCATCATTCCGGCGCTCGAGGGCGAGGGCGCGGTGCTGCGCATCCTGGACCGCGGCGCCGTGGCCCTCGACTTCGCCGCCCTGGGCTTCACGGCCGGGGAGATCGCCGCCCTGCACGCCATGCTGGCGCAGACCAGCCGCATGGTGCTGGTGACCGGCCCGACCGGCAGCGGCAAGACCACGACGCTCTACGCCGCGCTGAACGCCGTCGACCGGCAGCGGCTGAAGGTCTGCACCATCGAGGACCCCGTGGAATACCGCCTGGAGGGCGTCAGCCAGGTCCAGGTGCGGCCGCAGATCGGGCTGACCTTTCCCCAGGCCCTGCGCGCCATGCTGCGGCACGACCCGGATGTCATGCTGGTGGGCGAGATCCGCGACCCGGAAACCGCCCAGGTGGCGGTGCAGGCGGCGCTGACCGGGCATCTCGTCCTGGCCACCCTGCACACCAACGATGCGCCCTCGGCGGTGACGCGGCTGATGGACCTGGGCGTGCCGGACTATCTCATCGCCTCGGTGCTGCACGGTGCCCTGGCGCAGCGGCTGGTGCGGACCCTCTGCGCCGACTGCCGCGAGGCCTTCACGCCGGCGCCGGACCTCTCCGCGCGGCTCGGCCTGGCCCGCCTGGCCGCCGGCGCCCCGATCCGGCTGCACCGGCCGCGCGGCTGCGGGCATTGCGGCGGCAGCGGCTATCGCGGCCGCACCACCATCCTGCAGATCATGCTCGTCGACGAGGCAGTGCGCGCCCTGGTGCTGCGCCGCGCCGATGCCGGCGCCCTGGCCGCCGCCGCCATGCAGGCCGGCATGCCGAGCCTGCGCGAGACCGGGCTGCGCAAGGCCCTGGCCGGCGAGACCTCGGTCGAGGAAGTGCTGCGCGTGGCGGGCGGGGATTGAAGGCCATGCCGCCCAGCTTCGACTATGTCGCCATCGCCGCCGACGGCCGCACCCTGCGGGGCCGGCTCGAGGC
>NZ_JBSXMU010000248.1:0-1523 GCF_054073225.1 Teichococcus aerofrigidensis | reverse complement strand
TGTCCGTCGTCAGAACATTCGGCACAACTCGCGGCGTAGATTAGCGGAGTGCGGACCTCGTCAGGGGGTTGATGTTAGGCGGCGAACTTGCGGTGCTGCAAGCGCCGATGTTCGATGGTCTGTCGCTTGATCCTTTCGCGCAGTTTGATGATTGCCGGAGCCCTGCCGAAGTAGGCGTCGGCAGGCGTCACGTTGGCCAGGCTCTCGTGGTATCGCTGGTGATTGTAGTGCTCGACGAAGGCCTCGATGTGGGCTTCGAGGTCGCCGGGCAGGAAGTAGTTTTCCAGCAAGATGCGGTTTTTCAGGGTCTGGTGCCAGCGCTCGATCTTGCCCTGGGTTTGGGGATGACACGGGGCGCCGCGGACATGGCTCATCTTCCGGGCCTCGATGTATTCCGCCAGCTCACCCGCGATGTAGCTGGGGCCATTATCGCTGAGTAGCCGGGGTTTGTGCAGCATCGTGGCGCTGTCGCAACCAGAAGCCGCCAGGGCGAGGTTCAGCGTGTCGGTGACGTCCTCGGCTCGCATGTTGGTGCACAGCTTCCAGGCGATGATGTAGCGCGAGAAGTCGTCGAGCACGGTCGACAGATACATCCAGCCCCACCCGATGATCTTGAAGTAGGTGAAGTCGGTCTGCCACATCTCGTTCGGCCGCGTGGTTTTCGTGTGGAACTGATCGGCAGCCTTGATCACGACATAGGCCGGGCTGGTGATCAGGTCGTGGGCCTTCAACAGGCGGTAAACCGTGGATTCCGACACGAAGTAGCGCTGCCCATCGGTGAAGCGCACGGCCAGTTCCCGGGGGCTCAGCTCAGACTGTTCCAGCGCCAGCTCGATGATCTGGTCGTGGATGCCCGCCGGGATGCGGTTCCACACCCGGCTCGGCGCCGATGGCCGATCTTCCAACGCCTCCGGCCCGCCTTCGAGGTAGCGATCATACCAGCGGTAGAATGTCCGACGAGGGATGCCGAGTTGGTCCAGCGTGCGCTTGGCCGACAGGTGCGACTGCTCGACGGTTCTGATGATCTCGAGCTTCTCGGATGCGGGATATCTCATTCGTCGTTGTCCCCATCCGCGACCATGCTTTTTTTGAGCAGACGGTTTTCCAGTGTCAGATCGGCCACGCATTCCTTCAGGGCCCGGGCTTCGCGGCGCAGGTCCTGGACCTCTCCGGTGGTCGCGGCACGGGCGGTGTCGCCGGCCAGGCGGCGCTTGCCAGCTTCCATGAACTCCTTCGACCAGGTGTAATACAGGCTCTGGGCAATGCCTTCCTTGCGGCATAGCTCGGCGATGCTGTCTTCCCCGCGCAGGCCATCCAGCACGATGCGGATCTTGTCCTCGGCCGAAAAGTGGCGCCGGGTCTGTCGGCGGATGTCCTTCACTACCCGCTCTGCTGGGGCCTTGGCGGGCGATTTTACATTGGAGGATCTGGGCTTCATCTTCGTTCCTTCGTCACTACGACGAAGCCCAGATCCTCCTTAAATCACAACCTCAAATCTGTGCCATTGGTGCTGACGGCGGACA
>NZ_JBSXMU010000247.1:0-1565 GCF_054073225.1 Teichococcus aerofrigidensis | reverse complement strand
CGCCGCGCCCGGCGCCAGGCCAGGGCCGCCAGGCCCAGCACCAGCAGGGCGCCGAGCGCGGCGCCGAGCGACAGCGCGTCGTGCCGCGCCGGATCGATCAGCACCGCCAGGGCGGGCAGGCCGAAGAGGCCGCCCAGCAGCGCCACGCTGGCCAGGAAGGCGAGCGGCGGGCGGGCCGGGCGCAGATGCAGCAGCAGGGCGCCGTCGCCCAGCGGGGTGCGGGTGAAGGCCCCCTGATCCTGTCCAGCCATCCGCCCCTCTCCGTTGCGCGGCGCAGGATAGGGCCAGGGGCGCCCGGGATGAATGGGCGCCGCCGCCGCGCGGACGGGTTCGGCCGCCGCCCGGCCGGGCCCCGAGCTGCGGCGGCCATCGGGGGCCGCGGCGGTCAGATGAACTGCAGCTCCGCATGCAGCGCGCCGCTGGCCTTCAGCGCGGTCAGCACCGAGATCAGGTCGCGCGGCGCGAGGCCGAGCGCGTTCAGCCCGTCCACCAGATCCTTCAGCGTCGTGGCGCGCGGCAGGGTGGCCAGGCGCCGGCCGCGCTGGTCGTCCACCTCCACCTGGGTGCGCGGCACCACCGTGGTCTCGCCATTGGAGAAGGGCGCCGGCTGGCTGACCAGCGGGCTCTCGGTGACGCGGATCACCAAGTTGCCATGGGTGATGGCCACCGGATCGACGCGCACCTGGGCGCCGACGACGATGGTGCCGGTGCGCTCGTCCACCACCACCCGCGCCGGCGTCTCGGGCCGCACCTGCAGCCCCTCCATCTGCGCCACCAGCAGCGGCAGCCGGTCGCGGAAGCCGGGCGGCACCCGCACCTCGACGGTGCCGAGGTCGAGCGCCGTCGCGGTCGCGGCGCCGAAGCGGGCGTTCACCGCCTCCTCGATGCGGATGGCGGTGGTGAAGTCGGGCGCGCGCAGCGCCAGGCGGATGCTCTCGAGGCCGCGCATCTCGACCGGCACCTCGCGCTCGACCAGCCCGCCGCCCGGCACGCGGCCCTGGGTGGTGACGCCGCTCGAGATGCTCTGCGCCTGGCCCTCGGCCTTGAAGCCGCCGACCACCACCGGGCCCTGCGCCACGGCATAGACCTCGCCATCGGCGCCCATCAGCGGGGTCACGATCAGCGTGCCGCCGTTCAGGCTCTTGGCGTCGCCGAGCGAGGAGACCTGCACGTCGATCGGCGTGCCCTGGCGGGCGAAGGCGGGCAGCGTCGCGGTGACGATGACGGCGGCGGTGTTCTTGGTCTGCACCCGGGCATCGGCGACGTTGATGCCCATGCGCTCCAGCATCGCCGCCAGGCTCTGCTGGGTGAAGGGCGTGTTGCGCAGCTGGTCGCCGCTGCCCTGCAGGCCGATCACCAGGCCGTAGCCGATCAGCTGGTTGCCGCGCACCCCTTCGATCGCGACGATGTCCTTGAGCCGCACCTGCGCCTGGGCCAGGCCCGGCAGCAGGCCGGACAGCAGGCCCGGCAGGGCGGCCGCGAGCAGCAGCAGGCGGAGCGGACGGCGCGGGCGGCGCGGCATGGCGCGGGCGTCCCGCGTCAGGCGCTGTAGCGCAGGCCGGCGG
>NZ_JBSXMU010000246.1:0-1619 GCF_054073225.1 Teichococcus aerofrigidensis | reverse complement strand
AGGCGAAAACAGGACCGGGCGCGGGTTTCCCCGCCGCCCCGGCATGCCCGATCCCGAAGGATCAGAAGGCGATGCGGGTGCCCACGATGACGATGTTGGCATCGACGGCGTTGTTGTCGGTGCCGGCGGCGCCGGTGGCGAAGTTGAAGCCGTTCTCCTTGCGGCGGACCTGGTTGTACTCGGCGACCAGCGCCAGGCCCGGGGCCAGGGCGTAGGAGGCGCCGACCGACCAGCCGCGATCGGTGCGGCCGGCGGCCACGGACTGGCTGCCCGCGGTGCGCAGATCGAAGGCGTTGGCGCCGACGGTCAGGCCGCTGAAGGTATAGGAGGCGCCGGCGAACCAGGAGGTCATGTCGCGGCCGTCGACCTGGCCCTTGGCCAGCGGGTTCCAGCCACCGTTCGAGGAGCCCCAGTTGTACCAGCCGCCGACCAGCAGGCCGTAGGCGGTGAACTGCGCGCCGACGACGCCCACGCTGATGTTGTCACCGGAGAGGCCGGTGGTGTTCTTGGCGACCTCGGAGCCGATGTAGCCGCCCGTGATGGACATGCCGACGCCGGAGAAGGAACCGCGGTAGCGGGCCGCCACCTGGTACTCGT
Source organism: Teichococcus aerofrigidensis (assembly GCF_054073225.1). Classification (NCBI taxonomy): domain Bacteria; kingdom Pseudomonadati; phylum Pseudomonadota; class Alphaproteobacteria; order Acetobacterales; family Roseomonadaceae; genus Roseomonas; species Teichococcus aerofrigidensis. The sequence continues at coordinate 1,022 of NZ_JBSXMU010000246.1, read as the reverse complement.
TGCGGCGGCGCAGCGCGCCGGGGCCCGAGGTGAAGCGGTCGCAGCTGGCGTTCGGCAGGGTGCCGGCGCAGCCGACGTCCTCGCCCTCGCCGGTGTTGAAGGCGAAGCTGCCGCCGAAGTCGAAGCCGAAGAACTGCGGCGACATGTAGATGATCTTGGTGTTGTCGCCGATGTCACCGGGGTGCATCGTGGTCGCGCGCGGGGCGCCGATCACGCTGTCGAACCAGTCGCCGTCCATGCCGCCGGTGCCGAAGTTGGTGATGTGGCCGGAGTTCATCAGGCCGCCGAGGACGCCGTCCTCGTCACCCATGCGGAGCTGGCCGAGCTGCGGCGTGGCCACCCACATGTACATCTCGTCGGTGTCGACGCCCGTCTTGGACTGGGCGGCGAGGTTGTCCGAGGCCGAGTTCGAGTTGTTGGACATGTCGACCTGGAGCTCGACGGTCGCGCCGTAGGTCAGGCCGTTGGCGGCCTTGCCGGCGACGATCACGTGGACCTCGGTGTCGGAGGCGAAGTCGGACTTGCCGGTGGAGACGCCGTTGTTGACGCCGCTCGACAGATCCTGGTCGGTGAAGCTGTAGTTGAAGCGGAAATAGCCGCCAACCCGAACCGTCGGGGCTTCCTGAGCCGCAACCGGGGCCGGCCCAAACACGGCGGCCGCGGCAACCGCAGTGGTCGCCAACAGAATCTTGCGCATCCCTAGTCCTCCTCACGCGCCGGAATGTGCCGGCTGGTCCCGCGGCCCGCCTGCCCCCCTCGGCAGGGTCCCTCGCCCCGAATGAAGCGGGTTTCAGGCCTGGGGCGGACTATGGTTCAGCCAGCCGAGGCGCGGCAATGCTCCGTGAAAGCGCTGCGCGACTTCCTTGAGACACTGTGGCGCGGAGGCAACAGGGCGGTGATGGCGGCCAGGCCACAGGCCGGCGGCGGCACCTGGCGGGCGGTGGCGGCGGTCACGCCACCCAGCGCCGCGACCGGCCGCCCGGCGCGGCGCGCCAGTGCGCTCCAGCGCCAGGGGCCGAGGG
>NZ_JBSXMU010000245.1:0-1620 GCF_054073225.1 Teichococcus aerofrigidensis | reverse complement strand
GCCGGGGGGGGGGGGGGCCCCCCCCGGGCCGGCGCGGGGCGGCGACCGCGGCCTCGTCCTGCCCGTCGAACAGGTCGAAGACGCGGTCGTACTCGCCCAGCCGGGCGCTGGCGGCGCCATCGACCAGGAAGAGGAAGCGGGCGCCGTTCGGGGCCTCGTCCGCCTCGGTCAGCCAGATGGGCTGCAGCTCCGCATGTCCCGTCTGCGGCGTGCCATGCGGCAGCCAGTCGGGATCGGCGCTGAGCCAGAGGGAGGTGTCGAGGCTCGCCAGCCGCAGCGGATCGCCCACCCGCACCACGGCGCGCCCGCCGCCGGCCAGCACCCGGCCGAGCAGCTTCGGCAGCGCCGCCTCCAGCGGCGTGCGGGTCAGGTGGTAGAAGCCGATCTCGCTCATGCCCCGGCTTGTACCATGCCCGCCGCCGGCCATCACGCGGGGCGCGGCGGGTCGGCCCGTACCGTGCGCCTCGATGGTGAGGACGCAGAGCGAATGCGGAGCTGGCCCCGCAGAGCCGGTTGTTCTCCTGCCCGGCCCGCTGCCGGCGGACGGGCGGAGCCCGTGCCACACTAGCGGCCCCGCGGGGCGCGACGGCGCCTTCCCGGTCGCTTCTCGGGACCCCCTCAGGCCCGGTGCGGGTCCTCGAAGCGCGCCGCGACGAGCCCGGCCAGCAGCCGCACGCCGAAGCCGCCGGGAAGCGAGAGCGGGGCATCCTCGCCGCGCGCCGCCTCGCCCACCATGCCGGCCATGTCGAGATGCGCCCAGGCCGGCGGGTCGTCGCCCAGGAATTCGTGGAGGAAGGCGGCGGCGTGGCCGGCATCGGGCTGCGCCCGCCCGGAGGGATCCCGCGGCGCGCATTGCCGCAGATCGGCGATGTCGCTGTCCAGCGCCGCGTCTCCGGCCTGCGGCAGCGGCATCGGCCAAAGCCGCTCGCCCACGGCCTCCCCCGCCGCGCAGAGCGCCGCGGCCAGCACCGGATCGTTGCCGTAGAGGGCGGCGCGGTGGTGGCCCAGCGCCGTGATGGCGGCGCCAGTCAGAGTGGCGAGGTCGATCACCGCCTCGGGCCGGAAGGCGCGCACGGCATAGTTCAGCGCATCGGCCAGGATCAGCCGGCCCTCGGCATCGGTGTCCACCACCTCCACCGTCCGGCCGGAGAGGGTGGCGACGACATCGCCCGGCCGGTAGGCGGCGGCGCCGATGGCATTCTCGGCCATCGGCAGCACGGCGGCGGCGGGGGCGGGGCTGTCGCGCAGCGCCAGGGCCAGCATCGCCCCGGCGCAGGCGGCGGCGCCGGCCATGTCCTCCCGCATCACCTCCATCCCCGCGCCGCGCTTGAGGCCGAGCCCGCCGGTGTCGAAGGTGATGCCCTTGCCGACGAAGACCACCGGCGGCACCGCCAGCCGCCCGGCCCAGCGCAGGACGACCAGGCGGGGCGGATGGGCCGAGCCGCCGCCCACCGCCAGCAGCCCGCCGAAGCCGGCCCGCTCCAGCGCCCCGCGGCCCAGCACCTGCACCGCGATGCCGTGCCGCTCCAGCCGCTTCAACGCGCGGGCGAAACGGGCGGGGGTCAAGCGGTTGGCCGGCGTGGCGACCCAGCGGCGGGCCCGCGCCACCGCCTTCAGCAC
>NZ_JBSXMU010000244.1:0-1647 GCF_054073225.1 Teichococcus aerofrigidensis | reverse complement strand
GCTGCGCGCCGCCGCCGCCCGCCTGCGCGACCTCGTCCGCCGCCGCTCGGCGATGCCGGCGGACTGGCGCGCCGAATGGCGGCGGCCGCGCGCGCAGGCGCTGGAGGCCTATCCGGAACTGGCCGGCTGCGGCCCGCCGCTGCCCTATCTGGCGCCGGAGGATGGCCGGGACATCGCCTTCCTGCTGCCGCTCTTCGCCTTCGGCGGTGTCGAGAAGGTGGTGTTCAACTATGCCGCCGTGCTGCGGCGGCGCGGCTGGCGGCCGCATCTCTTCATCACCGGGGCGCGCCGCATCCAGCCGATGCCGGGGCACGCCGCCGTCTTCGAGAGCCTGAACTTCTTTCCCGGCGAGAGCATCGAGGGCGGCGACTACGATCGGCTGCATCTCGGCGCCTGCGTCTCGGGCTTCGCGCTATGGAAGGACACGCGCGACGCCGTCGGCCTGCTGGCCGGGATGGATGTGGTGGTGAACACCCATGCGCTGGGCGGGCATGGGCTGATGCAGGCGCTGCGCGGCCAGGGGGTGCGCACCTGGCTCGGCCTGCATCTGGTGGAGCGCGGCCCCTTCGGCCAGCCGCTCGGCAACCCGCACATCGCCCTGGCCTATGAGGGCGCCTATGACGGCGTTGTGGTCATCTCGGACCAGCTGCGCGACTGGTGCGTCGGCCAGGCGATGCCGGCGGGGAAGATCGTCCGCGTGCTCAACGCGCCGTCCTACGAGCCTGTGCCGGGCCGCCCGGCGGAGGCCATGGCGGCCCGCGCGGCGCGGCCGGCGGAGGCGCCGCTGCGGCTGCTCTACCTCGGCCGGCTGGACGCGCAGAAGGGGCTTGAGCGGCTGCGCGACATCATCCTGCGGACGCGCGGGCCGCGCTTCGCCTGGCGCCTCGCTGGGCAGGCGGTGCTGGGCGATTCGGCCCTGGATCTCGGGCAGACCGGCGTCGCCGTGGAGCCGCCCGCCATGGACGCGGCGGGGCTGGATGCCCTCTATGCCTGGGCCGACGTCGTGCTGCTGCCCTCGCGCTTCGAGGGCGTGCCGCTGACGGTGCTGGAGGCGCAGCGCTTCGGCTGCGTCGTCGTCGCCACCGATGTCGGCGCCGTGCCCGAGATCATCGAGGACGGCCGGGACGGCTTCCTGCTCCGGACGGACCGGGGCGAGGCGGCGGTGGTGGAGGATGCGGTGGCCCTGCTCGAGCGTCTGGCGGTAACGCCGGCGCTGCGCCGCGCGGTGGGCGAGGCGGCCGCGGCCCGCGTCTCGGCGGCGAACTGGGAAAGGAACATGGCGGAATGGCTGGCGCGGCTCGAACTCCCGCTGGAACTCCCGCTGGAAATCCCGCCGGGGCCGGCGGCATGAGCGGCCTGCTGGCCCGCGCCGCGGACCTGCCGGCGCTGATGTCCGGCGCGCCGGCCATCCTGGTGGCGGAGACGCTGCCCGGTTGGCAGTCTCTGCGGCGGCCCGGCCTGGCGCTGTGGCGGCTGGTGACGGCGGGCGACGCCTTTCGCCTGGTGCCGGAGGAGGCCCGGCCGGAGGAGGAGGGCTGGGAGGGCCTGGCCCTGCCGCCGGCCGGCGCGCTGGCGGTGATCCTGCCGGAGAAGGCCGCGGCCGCGGCGGCGCTGGCCGCCTGGTGGCAGGCGGCCGCCGGCCTGCCG
>NZ_JBSXMU010000243.1:0-1757 GCF_054073225.1 Teichococcus aerofrigidensis | reverse complement strand
GGGGGGGGGGGGGGTTTGGGGGGGGGGGGTCCGGGGCCACGCCGGGGGCGCCGCCGCGCCGCCGCCCGCCTCCTGGCCCGGGGTTGTCGCCGTGGTGCCGGCGCGGGACGAGGCGGATGTCATCGCGCGCGCGGTGGCGGGCCTGCTGCGGCAGGACTACCCGGGACCGTTCCGGGTGGTGCTGGTCGATGATGGCAGCAGCGACGGCACGGCGGCGGTGGCGCGGCAGGCGGCGGCGGCCACGCCCCGGCCGGAGCGGCTCGTCCTGATCGGGGGCGCGCCGCCGCCGCCGGGCTGGACCGGCAAGATCTGGGCCCAGCACCAGGGAATCGCCCAGGGCGTCATGAGGGGCATCGCGGAGACCGGGGAGGCGCCGCGCTATCTCTGGCTGACCGATGCCGATATCGGCCATGCGCCCGACACGCTGCGTGCCCTGGTGGCGCGGGCGGAGCGGGACGGGTTGAGCCTGGTGTCGCTGATGGCGCGGCTGTCCTGCGTCACCCCGGCCGAGCGCTTCCTGATCCCGGCCTTCGTCTTCTTCTTCCAGATGCTCTACCCCTTCGAATGGGTCTCGCGGCCCGGCCGGGTGGCGGCGGCGGCGGGCGGCTGCATGCTGGTGCGGCGCGAGGCGCTGGAGCGCGCGGGCGGCATCGCCGCCATCCGGGGCGAGATCATCGACGACTGCGCGCTCGGCCGGGCGCTGAAGCGGCAGGGGCCCATCTGGCTCGGCCTGACCGACCGCGCGCGCAGCCTCCGCCCCTATGGCGGCATCGGCGAGATCGGGCGGATGGTGTCGCGCTCGGCCTATGCCCAACTCGGCTATTCGCCCTGGCTGCTGGCGGCTACGCTGCTCGGCATGGTGCTCATCTATCTGGCGCCGCCGCTGCTGGCGCTGGCCGGGGCGGGGCTGCCCCGCCTGCTGGGCCTGGCCGCCTGGCTGCTCATGGCCCTCGCCTTCCAGCCGATGCTGCGCTTCTACCGCGTCTCGCCGCTCTGGGGCCTGGCCCTGCCGGCGATCGGCGCCGCCTACGCGCTCTTCACCCTGCGATCGGCGATCGACGTCTGGCGCGGCCGGGGCGGCCTGTGGAAGGGGCGGGCGCAGGCCATGGCGGGGCGGGCATGAGCGGCGGCGGCGACTTCGCCTCGGGCAAGGGCAGCGGGGACGAGAACTTCCCTGTCGCCTCCCGGCTGGTGCGGCCGGAGCTGCGCCCGGCGATCCTGGCCTTCTACCGCTTCGCCCGCGCCGCCGACGACATCGCCGACCACCCGGAGGCGGGGGAGGCGGAGAAGCTCGCCGCGCTGGCGCGGATGGAGGCCGGGCTGAGGGGCGAGGAGGCCGCGAGCCCCGAGGGCGCGGCGCTGCGGCGGGCGCTGGCGCCGCGCGGCCTCTCCCCGCAGCACGCGCTGGATCTGCTGGTGGCCTTCCGCCGCGACGTGACGCAGCGGCGCTACGCGGACTGGGCGGAGCTGATGGACTACTGCCGCTGGTCCGCCGCGCCCGTCGGGCGCTTCGTGCTCGATCTGCACGGCGAGTCGCGCCACCTCTGGCCGGCCAACGACGCGCTCTGCGCCGCGCTCCAGGTCATCAACCACCTGCAGGATTGCGGCAAGGATTACCGGACGCTGGACCGCGTCTACCTGCCGGCCGATGCCCTGGCGGCGGCGGGCGCGCCGGTCGGGGATCTCGCGCTGGCCCAGGCCAGCCCGGCGCTGCGCCTGGCCCTCGCCGGGCTGGCGGAGCGCGCGCAGGGCCTGCT
>NZ_JBSXMU010000242.1:0-1763 GCF_054073225.1 Teichococcus aerofrigidensis | reverse complement strand
GTGCTGCCGCGCGCCGTGCCGATGCCGACCCTGCCCGGCCGCGCCGCGCCGGGGGCGCTGCCGCCGCCCGTGCCGCTGCGCCTCACCTCCAACCAGGGAGCGGGCCTTGCGGCTCGGTGACCTGATGCGGCAGGCGGTTCCGGCATCCACCCAGGGCTGGCCCGGCGGCAATGCCGAGATCCTCGGCCTGACCGCCGACAGCCGCGCCGTCCGCCCCGGCTATCTCTTCGCCGCCCTGCCCGGCGCGCGGGCCGATGGCCGCGCCTTCATCGAGGAGGCGGTGGCCCGTGGCGCCGGCGCGGTGCTGGCGCCGGAGGGAACCGAATGGCCCGCCGGGGTGCCGCCGCGGCCGCTGCTGGCGGTGGCCGACCCGCGGCGCGCCCTGGCCCGCCTGGCCGCAAGCTTCTTCGGCCAGCAGCCGGCGAAGGTCGTCGCCGTCACCGGCACCAACGGCAAGACCAGCACGGTCGATTTCCTGCGACAGATCTGGACCCTGGCCGGCAGCAAGGCGGCCTCGCTCGGCACGCTCGGCCTGCGCGCGCCCGGCTTTCCCGAGACGCCGTCGCTGACCACGCCCGATCCGGTGGTGCTGCACCAGACCCTGGCCGGGCTGGCCCGCGCCGGCGTGCAGCACGCCGCGCTCGAGGCCTCCTCGCACGGGCTGGAGCAGCGGCGGCTGGACGGGCTGATGCTGACCGCCGCCGGCTTCAGCAACCTGACGCGGGACCATCTCGACTATCACGGCGACATGGCCGCCTATGCCGCGGCCAAGCTGCGCCTCTTCGACACCCTGCTGGACCAGGGCGACCACGCGGTCGCCAATGCCGACATGGCGCCCGAGCTGCTGGAGGCGCTGCGCCGCATCGCCCGGCGGCGGCATCTGAAGTTCCACACCGTGGGCGAGGCCGGCGAGCAGATCCGCCTGCTGCGCCACGCGCCGCGCCCCGAGGGGCAGGAGATCGCGCTGGACGCCTTCGGCCGCCGCGCCGAGCTGACCCTGGCGCTGCCCGGCCGCTTCCAGGCCGACAATGTGATGCTCGCCGCCGGCCTGGCCGTCGCCTGCGGCCTGCCGGCCGACCGGGTGCTCGCCCTGCTGCCGCGCCTCGCCGGCGTGCGCGGGCGGATGGAGCTGGCGGCGCGGCTGCCCCATGGCGCCGCCGTCTATGTCGACTACGCCCATACGCCGGACGCGCTGGAGCGGCTGCTCACCGCGCTGCGTCCGCATGCGCTTGGCCGGTTGCACGTGGTCTTCGGCGCCGGCGGCGACCGCGACCCGGGCAAGCGGCCGCTGATGGGCGCGGTCTGCGCCCGGCTGGCCGACCACGCCATCCTGACCGATGACAATCCGCGCACCGAGGACCCGGCGGCGATCCGCGCCGCCGTGCGCGCCGGCATGACGGGCGAGGCCGAGGTGACCGAGATGGGCGACCGCGCCGCCGCCATCGCCGCCGGCCTGGCCGCGCTGGGGCCGGGGGATGTGCTGGCCATCGCCGGCAAGGGGCACGAATCCGGCCAGACCATCGGCACCGAGACCCTGCCCTTCGACGATGCCGGGACGGTGCGCCGCCTCGCCGGCGGCGGCGCATGAGCCCGCTCTGGACCTCTGGCGAGCTGCGCGAGGCGACCGGCGGGACGGCGCCCGACGGGCTCGACATCCGCGCCATCGGCATCGACAGCCGCGCGGCCGGCCCGGGCGAGCTTTTCGTCGCGCTGCGCGACGCGCGGGACGGGCACGACTTCGTGGCCGATGCGCTGGCGCGCGG
>NZ_JBSXMU010000241.1:0-1767 GCF_054073225.1 Teichococcus aerofrigidensis | reverse complement strand
CAGCAGGGCCAGGGCATAGGTCGACAGGCCGGCGGCCGGCAGCAGCCCGTCCGGCCGGGCGCGGGCGCGCAGCGCGGCATGGGCGCTGGCCACCACATGGCCCTCCAGCAGCAGGGCGGTCTCGGCCAGGTCGCGGCTGGCATCCTCGGCGAGGCCGGCGCCGACGGCGGCATCCAGGTCGAGGGCGGGCGGCGCCCCGGGCCGCGGCGAAGGCTCGTCCTCGACGCGGAACAGCGCCTCCTCCACGCGCGGCGGCGGCGCCAGCCGGAAGCGCTGCATCCAGCAGTCCTCGAGCCGCGCCACCAGCCGCCCGCTGCCGTCGCGCAGCGCCACGTGGCACTGGTCCGATCGCGTGCCGCGATGGCCGCGGCGGAGATCCGCGGTGACCGGCACGGGCGCGCCGCGCCGCAGCACCATGCGCCCCAGCCGGACCGGCGCGGCGGCGCGGCCGTCATCCTCGCCGGCGCGGGCCAGCAGCTCCAGCATGCCCTGCAGCGCGCCATCGAGGCGCACCGGATGGATCAGCCAGCCGGCCTCGTCCGGCGGGGCCTCGGGCGGCAGGGCGAGGGCGAGGCGGAGGGCGGCGCCATCCCCGGCCAGCCGCATCCGCGTCACCGGCCGGAAGGCCGGGCCGTAGTCGAGGTGGAAGCGCGCGGCGGAGGCGACCAGCGCGGCGCCCGGCGCCTCCTCACCCTCCCCGTCCGGCGGCACGGCGAGGGCTTCTGCCAGGGCCTCCAGCGGGGCCGGGCCGATCGTGCCGCGCGCATGCAGCGTCCAGCCTTCGGCGGACAGGCGCGGCCGGCTCTCGATCAGGAACAGCCCGGCCTCGGGCTCCACCGTGCAGCGCAGTTCCCGCGTCGCGGCCGAGACCGGCAGGGCGCGCAGGATCAGCGTGTCGCGCAGCTCCAGCGCCGGGGCCTCGGGGAAGAAGCGCGCGGCGGCGGCCAGCGCCAGGTCCAGCATGGCGGCCGCCGGCAGCACCGCCTCCCCGGCCAGGCGGTGATCCGCCAGCCAGGGCTCGAGGGCGGTGTCGAGCAGGCGCGACCAGCGGCCCGGCTCGGTGCCGTGGCGCTGGCCGAGCAGGGGATGATCGGTCAGCGGGTCGGTCAGCCGGGCGGATTCGGCGCTGGGCGTGAACCAGTGGCGCTGCCGGTCGAACGGGGTGAGGGGCAGGCCGCGGCGCAGCGCCGGCCCCTGCCAGGAGGGGCCCCGGCGCGGATCGGCGCCCTGCGTGATGGCGCGGTCGGCCAGCGCGGGAAACGGATCGCCCGGCGGGTCGCGGCGCGACAGGCCCGGCAGGACCGGCGCCTCGGCCTCGGCGGCGCGCAGGCTCTCGCGCAGGTAGGATTGCAGGACCGGATGCGGCCCGATCTCGAGGAAGAGCCGCGCGCCATGGTCCACCGCGGCCTGCACCGCGGCCCGGAAGCGCACCGGCTCGCGCAGGTTGCGCCACCAGTATTCCGCGTCCAGCGCCGGTCCGGGCAGCTTGCCGCCGGTCACGGAGGAGAGGAAGGCGATGCGCTCCGGGCCGCCGCGCAGCCCGGCGAGGTCGGCGGACAGCGCCGCGCGCGCCGGCTCCATGGCGGTGGAATGGAAGGCGTAATCGAGGTCGAGCCGCACGGCCGAGAGGCGCCGCGCCTTCGCCGCCTCGAGCAGCGCCTCGATCGCCGCCTCGGGGCCGGCGACGGTGATGGCGTCGGGCGCGTTGTAGGCGGCGATCTCCGCCCGCCAGCCGGCCTCGTCCGCGGGCAGGGCGGCCAGCAGGGG
>NZ_JBSXMU010000240.1:0-1834 GCF_054073225.1 Teichococcus aerofrigidensis | reverse complement strand
GAGCTGCGGCCGGCGGGTTCGCACCGCGGCGCGCGCGGTCCAGAAGGCGGCGGCCGCGCGCTGGGCGGGGGTGGCGTTCTCGGCCCGCGCCGCCTGCTCGAACTGGGCCAGCGCCAGATCCGCCCGGCCCATGCCCCAGGCGGCGAGGCCGGCGACATAGGCCGGCTGCGCGAGCTGGGGCTGGCCCCGCGCGGTGGCGGCGGCGATGCGGTAGGCCTCCTCGTCCTGACCGCGATGGAAGGTGGCCAGCGCCACCTCGCTGCGCAGCAGGGCGGCATAGCTGCCACTGGCCCCGCGGCCGACGGCCTGCAGCGCGCCCTCGGCATCGCCCTCGGTGGCGCGGCCGCGCACCAGCCGGTCGAGCCGCGCGTCGCGGCTGATGTCGCGGGAGGCCGGATCGCGCTCCTCGGGCACCACCTCGGCATCGGCGGCGAGGGAATCGTCCTGCGGAATCGGCGGCTGCGGCGCGTCGCGGGGCAGGCGGCGGCTCAGCAGGGCGTGGATCGCCGTGGCATCGGGATGGTCGGCGTACTGGGCGAGCCAGCCGTGGAGATCCGGCAGCCCCGGCTCGGCGAGACCGGGCCGCAGCCAGCGGTCGGCCAGCACATGGCCCATCAGCCGGCGGTCCTCCAGCCGGGCGGCCTCCTCCAGGGCGGCCGGCATCTGGCCGGCGGCCTGCAGGGCGAAGATGCGTCTCAGCCGGGCCGCGTCAGTGGCCGCCAGAGGTTGGGGAAGCCCCGGGCGTGCCGGGCCGTCCACCATCGCCGCCGGGGTGGCATGAGTGACGCTCAGGGCCCGCTCGATGGGGGCGGTCGGTCCGGCCCCTTGCGCCATGGCCGGGACCTGAGCCCCGAGACACAGCGACGCCGCCCATCCCAGGCCGAGTGCCAGGGCGGGTGAGCGAAGGGCCATGGTGCGGATCGCGCGCATGGCCTTCCGGCGTTAACGAAATGGTGAGGTGGCGGCAAGCGCCAAGGGCGGGACGGGTCTCGCCCGCTGAGACCAGGTCGGGAAACAGCCGGGCTTTCGTCAGGAACGGCAATCACTATTCCGTGATGCCGGGCTCCGCCACCCCATCCGCCAAGGGCCCGGCGCCATCCAGCGCGCGACGCAGCATCAGCAGATCGGCCCAGGCCTCCCGCTTGGCCGCCGGGTTCCGCAGCAGATAGGCCGGATGCAGGCTGGGCAGGGCGGGCACGCCGCCCGCCTCCGGCGGCAGGTCGCGCCAGCGGCCCCGCAGGCGGGTGATGCCCTCGCGCGCGCGCAACAGCGCCTTGGCCGCCGTGCCGCCCAGCATGACCACCCGCCGCGGCCGCACCAGGGCGATGTGCCGCAGCACCACCGGCAGGAACAGCGCGATCTCGGCATCCGTCGGCGTGCGGTTGCCGGGAGGGCGCCAGGGCAGGATGTTGGTGATGTAGAAGCCCCGCTCCGGCGCCTCCGCCTGCCGGTCCAGCCCGATGCTGGCCAGCATGCGGTCGAGCAGCTGGCCGGACTGCCCGACGAAGGGCCGGCCCAGCCGGTCCTCCTCGGCCCCCGGCGCCTCGCCGATCAGCATCAGCCCCGAGGCCGGGTTGCCATCCGCGAAAACCAGGTTGGTCGCGGTGTCGCGCAGCGGCGTGTCGATCCGGCGGATGGCCTCGCGCAGCGCCTCCAGGGTGTCCGCCGCCGCCGCCAGGGCGGTGGCGCCGAGCACGGGCGGGGCCATGGGCAGCAGCGATGGCGGCGCGGGCGAGGCGGCGGGGGCGGACGGGGCACGCCGCGCCGGAGCCGGCCGGGGATCGGATGGCGGCTCGGGCGGCGGCTCGGGCGCGGCCTGGGGGGGGGGGGGGGG
>NZ_JBSXMU010000239.1:0-1842 GCF_054073225.1 Teichococcus aerofrigidensis | reverse complement strand
GATCGGCCGCTGGCTCGCGACCGCGACCGCCGGCCGCGTGACGCTGCTGGCGCAGGTCGCCGGGCCGGTGCAGGATGTCTCGGTGGCACGTCGCGATTCCCTGGCGCATGGCCTGGCCATCCGCGCCGCCCTCGAGCGCGGCGGGCTGGACGGCACGCGCATCGACACCCGCCCGCTGGGACGCACCTCCGAGGCCCGAGACGCCATCCTGCTGATACCGCCCACTCTCCGCGCCGCGCCGGAGAGCCCGGCCCTCCAGCCGAGCACGACCCGCCCATGACACGCCCGACCCACTACCTGCTGCGGATGCTGGCCTTCCTGGCCGCCGTCGCCCTGCTCTGCGTCGTGCTCTCGGGCAATCTGCTGACCGCCTTCGCGGCGAATCCGGTGCTGAACACGGTCATCCTCGGCGTCCTGCTGCTCGGCATCGCCTGGAACATCCGCCAGGTGCTCGGGCTGAAGCCGGAGGTGGAGTGGCTGGAAGGCTTCCGCGGCAACCGCACCGGCGCCACGCCGCGCGCCGCGCCACGGCTGCTGGCGCCGATGGCCTCGATGTTCTCGGCCCGCCGCGGCGAGCGCCTCTCGCTCTCCGCCCCGGCGATGCGCGGCGTGCTCGACGGCATCGCCTCCCGCCTCGACGAGAGCCGCGAGCTGTCGCGCTACATGACCGGGCTGTCGATCTTCCTCGGCCTGCTCGGCACCTTCTGGGGCCTGATCCTGACCATCGGCTCGGTGGCCGAGGTGATCAACTCCATGTCGGTCGGCTCCGGCGACCTGAACCAGCTGTTCAACCAGCTCAAGTCCGGCCTGGCGCAGCCGCTGTCGGGCATGGGCATCGCCTTCTCCTCCTCCATGCTCGGCCTCGCCGGCGCCCTGGTGCTGGGCTTCCTCGACCTGACCGCCGGGCAGGCGCAGAACCGCTTCTACTACGAGCTGGAGGAATGGCTCGCCGGCGTCACCCGCCTCTCCTCCGGCGTGCTGGGCGGGGATGGCGAGATGGGCGGCTCGGTGCCCGCCTATGTCCAGGCGCTGCTGGAGCAGACCGCCGAGAACCTCGAGAACCTGCAGCGCATCATGGCGCGCGGCGAGGAAGGCCGCGCCGCCTCGGCCCAGGCCCTGCACACCCTGACCGAACGGCTTTCGGTGATGACCGAGCAGATGCGCGCCAGCCAGGTGCTGATGCAGCGCATGGCGGAGGCGCAGTCCGGCCTGGCCCCGGCGATCGCCCGCCTCGCCGAGGGCAGCGCGGAGGATGACGCCGCCCGCATCCACCTGCGCAACATCGAGCTCTACCTCGCCCGCCTGACCGAGGATGTCGCCCAGGGCCGCGCCCAGGCGACCGCCGAGATCCGCAGCGAGATCAAGGTCCTCTCCCGCACCATCGCCGCCCTGGCCGAGGACGGGCCGCGATGAGGCAGGCGCCGGCCGGAGGGGGCTGAGCCATGGCGCTCGGGAGCGGCCGGCGCGGCCAGCGCGAGGGCGTCAATGCCTGGCCCGGCTATGTGGACGCCCTGTCCACGCTGCTGATGGTCATCATCTTCGTCCTGCTGGTCTTCGTCCTGGCCCAGGGCTTCCTCTCCGTCACCCTCTCCTCGCGCGACCAGGCGCTCGACCGGCTGAACCGGCAGGTCGCCGAGCTGGCCGACATGCTGTCGCTGGAGCGGAGCCAGGGGGAGGAGCTGCGCGGCAATCTCGCCCGCATGGGCGACGAGCTGCGCGCCGCCGCCGCCGCGCGCGACGCCGCCCTGGAGCAGGTCGGCAGCCTGCGCGCCGAGCGCGACCGGCAGGGCAGCGAGCGCGCCGCGCTGGAAGCCGCGCGGGACGGCCTGGCGGCGCGGCAGG
>NZ_JBSXMU010000238.1:0-1932 GCF_054073225.1 Teichococcus aerofrigidensis | reverse complement strand
GGCGCGGACACCGCCACCCAGCCGCCGCCCAGCCGCGCCGCGTCGCGCTGGCCGGCATCGTCCAGCGGCAGGAAGGCGCGTTGCCGAGGCGCCAGATGGCCGATGGCGAGGCTGGGCTGCCCGGTCTCGGCCAGGGCCCGCAGGCAGCCGAGCCCGGCCTCCGGCCAGGGCAGCGGCAGGATGGCGACATCCGGCGTCCCGTCGGCGAGCAGCGCCCGCGTGGCGTGGTGCTGGGCGGCGTGGCTTTCCGCCGTGCGGCCGGGATGCCAGGCGAGGTCGGCAGGGCGCAGGTCCGGCGGTTCCCGCCCCGGCCAGGCGGCCAGCAGCGCCGGATGAAGCTCCGGGGCGGCGGCGCAGGCGACGGCGCAGCCCGCCTCCATCAGGGCCGCCATCAGGGCCAGGCTGTGCCGCTCGGTGCCGCCGAAGCCGCGGCTCGGCAGGAGCATCAGCGCGCGGCGCAGCCGGCGGGCCGGCGGCAGCGCGGCGTCGGGGGTCGGCGGGACGGGTTCGGGCATGCCTCGAGGCGCTCCGGCGCGGCCTGCGCAAAGGTTGTGGAGTTTCTCTTTACCATTCTTCATGGTAGCGATCATCGCCATCCCGACAATCGAGTGTCGGAGGCGAGCCGCAGCGGATCGGAGAGACGTGCCGCATGGACATCGCAGCCGGATCGTGGCCGGCGCCGCAGGACAGCCGCCCCGGCGGGATCGAGATCGGCATCGTCATCCCGGCCCATCGCCAGCCCGGCTTCCTGGCGGAGGCGCTGGAGGCTGTGCTGTCGCAGCGCGCACCCGGGGGCGGGGCGCCGCGTCTGGCCGCCGTGGTGGTGGATGATGGCTGCCCCTTCGCGCAGACGCGCGAGACCGGCCTGGCCTTCGCCCGGCGCCACCCGGACCGGATCTTCTACCTGCGCCGCGCCAATGGCGGGCTCAGCGCCGCGCGCAACACCGGCATCGACTTCGTGCTGCGCGCCTGGCCGGGCTGCCGCGCCCTCTATCCGCTCGACGCCGACAACCGGCTGCACCCGGATTTCCTGACCCGCGCCCTGGCGCTGCTGGAGGAGAGCCCGGCGGAGGTGGGCTGGGTCTATCCGGACTTCGACTTCTTCGGCTTCGCCGAGAACTATTCGGCGCGGGGCGCCTACAGCGCCCTGCTGCATCAGCTGGAGAACCACTGCGAGGCCGGCAGCCTGATCCGCCGCGCCGTCTTCGAGGCCGGGCTGCGCTATGACGAGACGATGCGCGACGGCTTCGAGGACTGGGACTTCTGGCTGCGTGCGGGCCACCGGGGCTTCCGGGGCCGGCACCTGCCGCGGGCCGGCTTCCTCTACCGCAAGCGCGCCGAGAGCATGCTGGCCGGCTCCGAGCGGCGCCGGGCGGCCCTGCTCGCCACCATGCGCGGGCGCTATGGCGCGGCGCAGCGGGCGCGCGCGCTCCTCCGGCTGGAGGCGGCCGAGGCGCCGCGTTTCGCCCTGCACCTCGCCGGGGAGGAGGCGGTCGCCTTCCTGCTCGATCCGGCGGCGGAGCCGGCCGAGCGGCTGGACTGGCCAAGGGCGCATGCCCGTCTGGCGGAGAGCTTCCGCAGCCCGCAGGCCGTGCACGCGCCGCCCGTCTGCGTCTTCACCGGGGCCGGCACGCTGGCGCGGCTGGCGGAGGCGGGCCTGCTCCGCACGGTCTTTCACCATGCGATGCTGGCGCTGCGCGAGGCCGCGCTGGTGACGGTGAGCCTGGAGGCCGAGCCGGACGGGGGACTGGGCCTGGCCGCCACCGCGCCCGGGGCCGAGGCGGCGCCGCTGCTCTTCGCGCGCAGCCGGCTGCTGGAGGACTGGGCGCTCGATCCCGAGCCGGACGGGCTGGAGCGCGCCCTGGAGGCGGCCCCGGCGGGGATGGCCGGCTTCCGCGTGGGGCTGCCGGGCCCGGCGACGGGGAGCGGAGA
>NZ_JBSXMU010000237.1:0-1949 GCF_054073225.1 Teichococcus aerofrigidensis | reverse complement strand
AGCCGGAGGTGGTCAGCCGCGCCTTCCTGGCCACGGTGATGGATGGCCGCGCCGAGGCGGTGCGCCTCGCCCGCCGCCTGCCGCAGAACGAGCTGGCCGGGATCGTGCTCGCCGGGGCCGACGCCATGGCGGGGCGCTGGGAGCGCGCCGAGGCCCGGCTGCGCCAGCTGCCGCCGAACGGCGCGGCGCAGGTGCTGCAGCCGCTGCTGCTGGCCTGGGCGCAGGCGGGGCGTGGCCAGACGGACGCGGCTTTGGCCACGCTGCGGCCGCAGATCGAATCCGGCCGGCTGCGCGGCCTCGCCGCCCTGCACGCGGCGATGATCGCCGACCTCGCCAACCGTGGCGCCGAGGCCGAGCGGCTGGTGCGCCTCGCCCTGGCCGGCAGCCCCGAGGTCAATCTGCGCATGGTGCAGATCATCGCCGGGATCCTCGACCGCGCCGGCCGGAAGGAGGAGGCGGGGCGGATGCTGCAGGCCCTGGCCGAGGGCGCGGACGACCTGTCCCTGCTCGGCACGGAGGCGGCGCGGCGGGCGCTGCTGCGCGGCCGTGCCGTGGCCTCGGCGGTGGAGGGCATGGCGGAGGCCGAGCTGGCGCTGGCCGGCGCCATGCGGGGCCAGGGCGCGCCGGAGCTGACCCTGCTGCTCTCCCGCATGGCGCTGCGGCTGCGGCCCGACTTCACCCCCGCCTTGCTGGTGGCGGCCGATGCGCTGGCGGAGCAGAAGCGCCCGGAGAGCGCCCTGGCCCTGCTGCGCGGCGCGGCCGAGGACGATCCGCTGGCGCCGGTGGTGGCGCTGCGCCGGGCCACCCTGCTGGACCGGGCGGAGCAGCCGGAGGCGGCGGTGGCGGCGTTGCGGGCCCTGGCCTCGGCGCATCCGGAGTCCGTGCTGGTGCCGGCCCGGCTGGGCGACCTGCTGCGGGGCCGGGAGCGCTATGCCGAGGCGGCGGAGGCCTATTCCACCGCGCTCGCCCGCGTCGGCATGCGGCCGGCCCCGTCGCACTGGGTGCTGTTCTACGCCCGCGGCATCGCGCTGGAGCGCTCGGGCGACTGGAAGGGCGCCGAGAGCGACCTGCAGCAGGCGCTGCGCCTCGCCCCGGAACAGCCCTACGTCCTGAACTATCTCGGCTACACCTGGGTCGAGAAGGGCGAAAACCTCGCCGAGGCGCGCGCCATGCTGGAGCGCGCCGCCGCGCTGCGCCCGCAGGACGGCAACATCGCCGACAGCCTGGGCTGGGCGCTCTTCAAGCTGGGCGACCTGCCGGCCGCCACGCAGTGGATGGAGAAGGCGGTCGAGCTGGAATCGCGCAACAGCGTCATCAACGACCACCTGGGCGATGTCTACTGGGCCAGCGGGCGCCGTATCGAGGCGCAGTATCAGTGGCACCGCGCCCTCACCCTGGGGCCGGAGGACGGGGAGGGGCCGCGCATCGCCGCCAAGCTGCGCGACGGCCTGCCCGACGCGGCCGCCCCGGTCGCGCGCTGAGCATGCCGGCCGTGCTGGCGGGCACCGAGATGGCGCCGGCGAAGATCAACCTGCACCTGCACGTCCTGGGGCGGCGGCCCGATGGCTACCATCTGCTGGACAGCCTGGTGGTCTTCGCCGGCGCCGCGGACCGGCTGGATGTCGCCCCGGCCGAGGCGCTGAGCCTGGAACTGGCCGGCCCCGAGGCGGCGTCGCTGGCGGCCGAGCCGGACAACCTGGTGCTGCGCGCCGCGCGCCTGCTCGCCGAGAAGGCCGGCCTGCCACCCCGTGGCGCGCTCCGCCTGGAGAAGCGCCTGCCGGTCGCCTCCGGGATCGGCGGCGGCTCGGCCGACGCGGCCGCCGCCCTGCGCCTGCTCAACCGCGCCTGGGGGCTGAACTGGCCGCTGGCCCGGCTCGCGCCCTTGGCGGCGAAGCTCGGCGCCGACGTGCCGGTCTGCCTGGACGGGCGCCCGGCGCGCATGGGCGGCG
>NZ_JBSXMU010000236.1:0-1977 GCF_054073225.1 Teichococcus aerofrigidensis | reverse complement strand
GGCGCTGGGCGAGGCCCTGCTCACCGCCGGGCTGGAGCAGGAGGCCGGGCTGGTCGTCGCCGACCTGGCGCAGGACAGTCGCCTGACCGCCGACGAGCGGCGCCGGGTCGCCGGCCTGCGGGGCGGCCTCGCCGTGCGCGCCAGCGACCGTCTGAACGAGGCCGGCGATCAGGCCGCCGCCTATGACCAGCTGGTTCCGGCGCTGCGCGAGAACCCGCAGGATCCCGGCGCCAACTTGGCCCTGGCCCGGCTCTACCAGGGCGCGCGCGAGCCGCGCGAGGCGCTGCGCATCGCCGAGGCGGTGCTCCGCCGCGACCCGGGCAATGCCGAGGCCAGGGCCGGGGCGCTGGATGCCGCCATCGCGCTGGGCGACCGCCGCCGCGCCGAGACCCTGCTGGCCGAGGCCCGTTCCCTCGCCCCGAACGATCCGCGCACCGCGATGATGGAGGCCCGGCTGGCCCGCGCCTCGGGCGATGCCCGCCGCGCCCGCCGGGCGCTCGAGCTGGCCGCCGAGCAGCGCCGGGCGCAGCTGGGCGGCGGCATGGCCGGGGCGGTCGCGCCGGCCGCCGCGGCGCCCGCCATGCCCTCCGGCGCGGAGAACCCGTTCCGCCGCGTGGCCCTGGCCGGGGCCGGCCTTTCCGTGGCCAGCGGCGGCTACACCATGCCGGCCACCGATCCGCTGCTGGAGCAGATCGACCGTGAGCTGGCGGTGGCCAGGGAGGAGGCGGGCACCCGCATCACCGCCGGGCCGGTGATCCGCAGCCGCACCGGCTCGGCCGGCCTCGACCGGCTGACCGAGTTCAGCGGCGAGGCCGAGGTCTCGACCGCGGTGGGCGGCATCGGCGGGCGCATCGCGCTGCGGGCGCGGCCGACCACCATCGACGCGGGCGACCTCGCGCTCGACACCGGCAGCCTGAAGCGCTTCGGCAGCAACGCGCTGACCGAGGCCGCCGCGGGCGAGGTCCTGCTCAACGCCGGGCTGCCGCGGGATTCGACCAATGCCCTGCCGGCCAGCCAGGCCCGGCAGTTCCTGCCGCGCGACACCTCGGCCTCGGGCGTGTCGGTCGGCCTCGCCTATACACGGGACAATCTCTCGGCCGATGTCGGCAGCACGCCGCTCGGTTTCCGCAAACAGAATGTCGTGGGTGGCGTGGAGTTCGCCCCGGCGCTGGGCGGCGGGGCGCGGCTGCGCGTCACCGGCGAGCGCCGGGCGATGACCGATTCGATGCTGTCCTGGGCCGGGATGCGCGACGCGACCACGGGCCGCGTCTGGGGTGGCGTGGTGCGCAACACCGCGCGCGGGCAGGTGGAGTTCGGCTCCGGCGACACGAACTTCTATGTCGGCGGCGGCTATTCGACGATCGAGGGCGATGGCGTGGCGGACAACAGCCGGGTCGAGGCGGGCGCCGGCCTCAGCCACGCCCTGTTCCGTCGCCCGGACGAGGAGCTGGTGACCGGGCTCGACCTGCTCTACCAGTCCTACGACAAGAACCTGCGCTTCTTCAGCATCGGCCATGGCGGCTACTACAGCCCGCAATCCTACATGGCGGCGACCATCCCGCTGGATTACCGCGCCCGTTCCGGCGCGCTCTCCTATCGCCTGGGCGGCACGGTCGGCTTCGCCTCCTGGCGGGAGGATCGCGCGCCGATCTTCCCGACCGAGGCGGGGGCGCAGGCCTATATGGAGGCGCGCGCCCGGGCGGACAGCCAGGTCAGCGCCTACTACCCCGGCCAGTCCCAGACCGGCTTCACGGGCGGGCTGCGGGCCGATGCCGAGTACCAGGTGACGCCGGTGCTGCGCCTCGGCGCGGCGCTGCGCTACGACCGCTCGGCCGACTGGAGCGAGGCGCGCGGGCTGATCTACGCGCGTTACCGTCTGGAGAACTGAGGCGCGGCGGGGGCCCCCCCCCGGGGGGGGCCCCCCCCCCCCCCGCCGCCTGGCAGGGCGCGACGGAGGCGCAGGCCACGGCGCTGGCC
>NZ_JBSXMU010000235.1:0-2011 GCF_054073225.1 Teichococcus aerofrigidensis | reverse complement strand
CCGCGGCGCCGCGGCGGCCGGCCACTCCCGCCCGCGCTTCCGCGCCTGCCCCTGCCGGGCCTGTTCCAACCCCCACAGCCCAGATCGAGTGATGCGCTTCCGACGACATCCCGCCGATACCTGCCCCTGCTGCGACCCGGCCCTGGCGAGCCGGCGCGAGATCATCACCGCCGGCCTCGGCCTGCTGGCCTGTACCGCCGCGATGCCCGGCAGCGCGCGGGCGCAGCCGCCGCTGGCGCCGGTGCGGCGGCTGCGCGTCCAGCGGGTGCTCACCGAGGACAGCTTCGACGGCGTCTATTTCCGCGACGGTCGCTACGACCGGCAGGCGCTGCATCAGCTCGACTGGGTGTTCCGGGATCTCTCGGCCGCCGAGGTCACGCCGATGGACCCGCGCCTCTTCGACGTGCTGCACAGCGTGGCGGAGGCGCTCGACAACAGCGAATTCTACCAGATCTCCAGCGGCTATCGCACGCCGGAGCGCAACAGCGCGCTGCGCACCTCGCGCGTGTCCACCGTCAGCCTGCACATGTCGGGCATGGCGGCGGATTTCCGCCTGCCCGGCAGCAACGCCTATGGCGTCGCCCGGATCGCGGCCGAGATGCAGGTGGGCGGCGTCGGCCTTTACCGCCGGGACGGCTTCGTGCATCTGGACTGCGGCCCGCCGCGCCGCTGGTGAGGGGCCAGACCGCGCGGGTGGGAAGGCGCTTGCCATTTAGATAGCTGGCAAACTATCCATCCGGGATGCTCTCCCCGGACGATACCCTGCGCGCCGGCTTCGGCCTGCGCCTGCTCCAGCTGGGCCGCCTCTGGCGGCAGGCCGTGGATGCCGAGATCCGCAAGGATGCCTTCCCCGATGCTGGCTGGCGCGCCCTGCTCTGGCTGCATCGCGCGGGCGAGGAGCTGCGGCAGAAGGATCTCGCGGCGGCCATGGGCATCGAGGGGCCAAGCCTGGTCCGCCTGCTCGACGGCCTCTCGGCCGCCGGCCTGCTGCGCCGCGTGGCGGATGCCACGGATCGCCGCGCGCGCCGGCTGAGCCTGACGCCCGAGGGGCGCGCCGCCGCGGTGCGGATCGAGGCCCGGCTGCGCGGCGTGGAGGCGGAGTGGCTGCGGGATATCCCTGGCCCCGAACTTGCCGCCTGCACCGCGCTGATGGCCCGTCTGGAAGCCCGCCTGATGGCCCGGCGGGAGGAAGAGCGAGGCAGCGCGCGGTGAGCCGGGACCGGATCGGCTACGGGCTGCGGCTCGGCCTGGCCGCCCTCATCGCGCTGGCGCTGGCGTTGGCGCTGGGCCTGCCCAATCCCTACTGGGCGGCGATGACGGTCTGGATCACGGCGCAGCCGACGCGCGGCATGCTGGCCGAACGGCTGGCCTTCCGCCTGCTCGGCACCGTGGCGGGCGCGGCCGTCGGCCTGTTGCTGCTGCGCGCGACGCATGAGCCGGTCCTGGTGGTGGCGGCGCTGGCGCTCTGGCTCGGCCTCTGCATCGCCGCCGGCAATCTGCTGCGGCACTCCCTCGCCTATGGCACATTGCTGGCCGGCTACACGGCGGGCATCGTCGTGCTGCCCGAGTTCATCCCCGGCCTGCCGCCGCATGACCTTCCGGCGGCGCGCATCCTGGCGACGATCCTGGGGATCCTGGTCTCGGCCATCGTGACCTGGCTGCTGACGCCGGACTCGCCCCGCGAGGCCACGCTGCGCCGCATGAGCGAACTGGGCCGGGACGGCCTCGCCTGGGCCGCCGACTGCCTGCGCGGCACGCTGCCGGCGCCGGGTCTCGCGGCGCGCGAGCAGGCGCTGCTGGTGGAGCTGGCGCGGATCGAGGACGGCGCCGATCAGCTCGCCGCCGGCTCGCCCCGCGCCTATGCGCGCATCCGCGCGCTGCGCGGCGTGGTCGCGGCGTTGCTGTCGGTGATCTCCACCGCACGGCTGCTGCAGGCACGGCTGGCGGAACTGCCGCCCGATCCGGGGCTGGCGGCCTGGTGCGAGGATCTGGCCTGCCGCCTGGGCACGGC
>NZ_JBSXMU010000234.1:0-2038 GCF_054073225.1 Teichococcus aerofrigidensis | reverse complement strand
CCGCCGAGGCGCGCGGCCGACCCGGCTGCAGCGGGATGGAGGTGGCGGCGACGATCTGGGGATTGCCCGGATCCTCGGGCACCAGGCCGAGGATCGGCGCGATGCGCGCGATCACCGAGCCCGCCGCCGGCGCCGCCACCCAGCCGGCGGTGGCGTAGCCGTAGCTCTTGGCGTTCGGCTTCGGCTCGTCGACCATGACATAGAGCGCGTAGCGCGGCGCGTTCATCGGGAAGGCGCCGACGAAGGCGGCGATGCGCTTGTTCATCAGGTAGCCGCCGCGCGGGCCGGTCTTCTGCGCCGTGCCCGTCTTGCCGCCGACGAAATAGCCCGCGACATCGGCGTTCTTGCCCGAGCCGTCGGTGACGACCAGGCGCATCAGCCGGCGCATCGTCTCGCTGGTGCGCTCGCCGATCAGCCGCACGCCCTCGCGCTGCGCGCCAGGCGGCTGCGCCAGCAGCGTCGGCTGGCGCAGGATGCCGCCATTGGCGATCGCCGAGACACCGGTCACCACATGCAGCGGCGTCACGCTGATGCCGTGGCCGAAGGCGATGGTGAACATGTTGATGTCGCGCCAGCTGTTGGCCGGCGGGGCGAGCGGCAGCGCGGCCTCGGGCAGCTCGATCTGCTGCCGCGCCAGCATGCCGGCGGCCTTCATGAACTCGCGCTGGCGCTGCGGACCGAAGGTCTGCGCCATGTGCGCGGCGCCGAGGTTGGACGAATAGGCCAGGACCTCAGGGAAGGTGATCCAGCGGTTCTTGCCCTTGTAGTCACTGATGGTGAAGCGGCCGAAGCGGATCGGGCGCGAGGCGTCGAAGCTCGAGGTGTTGACGTTGGCGGTGCCGTATTCGAGGGCGGCGGCGGCGGTCAGCAGCTTGAAGGTCGAGCCCGGCTCGTAGACGCCGACGGTGACGCGGTTGAAACGCTCGTCGGGCGTCGCGCCGCCGATGTCGCCGGCATCGTAGTCCGGCAGGCTGACCATCGAGATCACCTCGCCGGTGTTGATGTCGAGCACCACCCCCGCGCCGCCGATGCCGTTGAAGTCGGCGATGGCCTTGCTCACCGCGTCGCGCAGCGCGAGCTGCACGCGCACGTCGATCGACAGCCGCAGCGGCGTCTCGCGGTCGGTGGAGAGGCGCTCGTCGAAGCGCCGCTCGATGCCGGAGACGCCCTTGCCATCGACATCGACATTGCCGAGCACGTGCACGGCGGCGCGGCCCTGCGGATAGTAGCGGCGCTCCGCCTCCTCGAAGTCGAGCCCGGCGATGCCGAGGTTGATGACGCCCTGCTGCTCGCGCGGGGTCAGGGCGCGGGAGATGTAGACGAAGCCGCGGTCGCCGGAGAGCCGCTCGATCAGGCGCTCGCGTTCCAGCTGCGGCATCACCGTGCGCAGGCGGTCGGCCACTTCGGTCGGATTGTGGATGACGCGCGGATTGGCGATCAGCGCCGTGACGGGGAGGGAGATGGCCAGCATCTCGCCGTTGCGGTCGGTGATCGGCGCGCGGCTCGCGACATGCAGCGAGGGCGGCTGCAGGGCGCGCACGGCGGCGTTCAGCCGCTTCGGCTCGGCCGGGGCGATCACGGTGGACCAGGTGGCCTTCATCGCCACCGCGAGGAAGAGCGCGCCGAAGCCCAGCGCCGCCACCACCAGCCGCCCGCGACTCCGCTCCAGCTGGGCCCGGCGCTGCAGGTCCGGGCCGGTGACGCGCACGGTCACGCCGGGCAGCGACTCCTCATGCGGCGCCGGCCCGTCGCCGGTGGCGGACAGGACCGGGCGGCGCAGCGGCGGAGAATCGGGCGAGGGCGGCTGGATGGGCATCATGGCGGCCTACTGCCAGGTGCCGGGGCGAACGGGGACCGGCGCGGCCATCGGCACCGGCGGAGCCAGGCTGCTGCCGCCGACCATGCCGAGCGAGGAGCCGCCCGGCGCGGCATTGCCGGGTGCGGCGACGGCGCGGGCGGCGGAGACATGGGCGGCGGTCCGCAGCAGGGCGGGGCGCGGCGCCGGGCGGGTGGCGGCGACCAGCGGGTCGCGCGGGAC
>NZ_JBSXMU010000233.1:0-2056 GCF_054073225.1 Teichococcus aerofrigidensis | reverse complement strand
GGCCTGGACCGGCGCAGCCGCTGCCGGGCGCGGCGTCACCGCGGCGGCGAGCAGGCTCGGCGCGGGCGCCGGAGGCGGCGGCTCGGCCACCGGCGGCGCGCTGGCATAGGTGGAGCCGTCCGGGATCGGGTCCATTCGCACCACGGTGCCGGCGGCCAGGGCGGAGGCGGCGGGCGGGGCGTAGGCGGGCTGGGCGTAGGTGGAGCCGTCCGGGATCGGATCCATCCGCACCACGCCGCCGGCGCCGTCGAGGCTGGCGAGCTGCACGGGGGCCGGATAGGTCGAGCCATCCGGGATCGGGTCCATCCGCACCACCGGGCCCGGCGGCAGGGTGGCGACCCTGATGCCGGGGTCGACCGCGTTGCGCTGTTCGCGCAGCGCCAGCATGGTCGCCTGGTTGCCGCGGCGCGGGCCGGCCGGGATGTTGAGCGGGATCTCGGCCGCCGCGTAGACTTCCGGCGCGGCGCGGCGGTTCGGATGGGTGTCGCCGATGCGCGAGCCGATGCGGGCCACGTAGTTGCGGGTCTCGGCCGGCAGGCCGCGGCCGTTCCAGAGGTAGTCCTCCAGGCGGCGCGGGCCGGCATTGTAGGCGGCGAGGAAGCCCGGGCTGCCGTAGAGCTCGTACATCTCGCGCAGATAGGCCGTGCCGGCCATCATGCTGTTCCAGGGATGATAGGCATCATCCCCCAGGCCGTAGCGGGCGCGCAGCTCGGCGTAGGTGCCGGGCATGACCTGCATCAGCCCCATGGCCCCGACCGGGCTGGTGGCGGTGACGCGGCCGCCGCTCTCCTGGCGCATGACCTCGCGGATCCAGCGCTCGGGAATGTCGAACCGCTTCGACGCCTCGCGGATATAGGGGCCCCAGGGATCGTGCGACGGTCCCGGCGGCTCGTAGCTGGATGGTTGTGGATAGGCCGCGGCCTGGGCCGCGGCGCTGGCCGAGATCGGCCGGCCGGCCTGCTGCGCGCTTCCGCAGGCGGCCAGAAGGCTCACCATGGACAGCGTGGCCAGCAGGCGGATGCGCCCCCCCGGCGTCATCCGAGCAGATTGGAACGGAGTCATCCCCAGTTCTCCGTCAGGCAACGCGAAGCACCCCTGATGACGGACCGCCTGCGCCCCCACGCCTGCGAATCCAGGGTACAACCCGGTGCTGGTTTCAATACGACACGTACGCGCAAACCGCTAAAGGATACAGGAGGCTAGCGCAAGCCTCGTCTGCGCCGTCCTTCCGCGCCCGGAGGCGATGGCCGCCCTTCCGCCGGCCTGCAGCCCTGCCTCCGGCTCGGCAAGCCCTTTGGCAACCCCTCTGGCAAGATCGCGCGAAAAGCGCCATGTCTCGCCCGGCGGCGCGGCCTGCTTCTCCGGCCCGCCGCAGGCCCGCCGTCGCGGCGGCGGTGCGCCGATGTCCCTCGATTCGTCAGGAAAGATCACATGGCCGCGCCTCATCACTTCCTCCGCGCCCTGGCTGCCCGCCCCGTGCTCCGCGCCGGGATCGCCGCGCTGCTGATCGGCGGCGCCGTCTCCGCCTGCGCCCCGCAGCAGTCCGGCTCGAGCTTCTCCAGCGCCTCCATGGGACGCGCGGCGTCCGTGTCCTTCGGCACCATCATCGGCATGCGGCCCGTGCATGTGCAGGGGAGCGGCTCGGGCATCGGCACGGCGGCCGGCGCCGTCGCCGGCGGCGTGGCCGGCAGCTTCATCGGCGGCGACTGGCGCTCCAATGCCCTGGCGGGCCTCGGCGGCGCCGTGCTGGGCGGCCTCGCCGGCAATGCCATCGGCAGCGGCGTCAGCGGCGGCAACGCGGTCGAGTTCTTCGTCCGCGAGGATCAGGGCGGCGACATCTCCGTGGTCCAGACCAACGAGGAAGGGCTGCAGGTCAATGACCGTGTTGTGATCGCGCGCGGCGACCGCACCCGCCTCTCCCGCGCCGCCGGCGGCCCGCCCCCGGGCGCCTTCCCGCCGCCGGCCAGCGCCATGGGCGCGAGCTACGGCGGGCCGAAGTAAGGCGCCGAAGCAGGACCGTGGCGGCGACCGCCATCCCGGCGACCCGGGATGGCGG
>NZ_JBSXMU010000232.1:0-2072 GCF_054073225.1 Teichococcus aerofrigidensis | reverse complement strand
GCGCGGAACGGCCGCCCCGCGCCCCCGCCCCGGCTCAGGTGGCGGCGACCGTCTCGGTCTCGTAGCACTCGATCTGATCGCCAATCTTGATGTCGTCGTAATTGGCGAAGCTCATGCCGCACTCATAGCCGTTGGTGACTTCCTTGACGTCGTCCTTGAAGCGGCGGAGCGTCGCCAGCTCGCCCTGGTGGATGACGATGCCATCCCGCAGCAGGCGGACGCCGCAGCCGCGCCGGACCACGCCCTCGGTGACGCGGCAGCCGGCGATATTGCCCAGCCGCTTGACCTCGAAGACCTCGAGGATCTGCGCGTAGCCCAGGAACTTCTCGCGCTGGATGGGGGCGAGCTTGCCGCGCACCAGCTGCTCCACGTCATCCGCCACCTCGTAGATGATCGAGTAGTAGCGGATGTCGACGCCGTCCCGCTGCGCCAGCTCCCGCGCCTGCGCCGTCGCGCGGACGTTGAAGGCGACGACGATGGCATTCGACGCCTTGGCCAGCTGGATGTCGCTCTCGGTGATCTGGCCGACGGCGCTGTGCAGCACCCGGACCTTCACCTCGTCGCGCGACAGCTTGTTCAGCGTCACGCCAAGCGCCTCGGCGGAACCCTGCACATCGGCCTTGACGACGACCGCGACCTCCTTCTGCTGGCCGGCGGCGACACGCGCCATCATGTCGGCCAGCGTGCCGCGGGCGGCACCGGCGGCGGCGGCCTGCTTCTCCCGCAGCTTGCGCTGGCGGAACTCGCTGATCTCGCGCGCCCGGCCCTCGTTCTCGACGACGGCCAGCGGCTCACCGGCGGAGGGCACCCCGGAGAGGCCCAGGATCTCGACCGGCAGGCTGGGTCCGGCCTCCTTCAGCTGGCGGCCCTTGTCGTCGAGCATGGCGCGCACGCGGCCCCACTCGGCGCCGGCCACCACCATGTCGCCCT
This sequence comes from Teichococcus aerofrigidensis, assembly GCF_054073225.1. Taxonomy (NCBI): domain Bacteria; kingdom Pseudomonadati; phylum Pseudomonadota; class Alphaproteobacteria; order Acetobacterales; family Roseomonadaceae; genus Roseomonas; species Teichococcus aerofrigidensis. The sequence goes on along the minus strand of NZ_JBSXMU010000232.1, from coordinate 1,142 downwards.
GTCGCAGCGTGCCCTTCTGCACCAGCACGGTGGCCACCGGACCCCGGCCCTTGTCGAGCTTGGATTCGATGACCGTGCCCTCGGCGGCGCGGTCCGGATTGGCCTTCAGGTCCAGCACCTCGGCCTGCAGCAGGATCGCCTCCAGCAGCTTGTCGAGGTTGGTGCCCTTCAGCGCCGAGACCTGGATCTCCTGGGTGTCGCCACCCAGGGATTCCACGACCACCTCGTGCTGCAGCAGCTCGTTGCGGACGCGGTCCAGGTTGACGCCCGGCTTGTCGATCTTGTTGACCGCCACGATCATCGGCGCGTTCGCCGCCTTGGCGTGGTGGATGGCCTCGATCGTCTGCGGCATCACGCCGTCATCGGCCGCGACGACCAGCACCACCATGTCGGTGACGCTGGCGCCGCGGGCGCGCATGGCGGTGAAGGCGGCATGGCCCGGCGTGTCGATGAAGGTGACCTTCTGGCCCCCCGCCACCGTCACCTGATAGGCGCCGATGTGCTGGGTGATGCCGCCGGCCTCGCGCGCCGCCACGTCGGTCTTGCGCAGCGCGTCCAGCAAGCTGGTCTTGCCGTGGTCGACATGGCCCATGATGGTCACGACCGGCGGCCGCGTCACCAGGTCCGCCTCGGCGTCGACCATGCCCTCCAGGCCCAGCTCGACGTCGGATTCGGAAACGCGCTTCACGCGGTGGCCGAACTCGTTGACCACCAGCTCCGCCGTGTCGGCGTCGATGGTCTGGGTCAGCGTCGCCATCACGCCCATGCGGAACAGCGCCTTCACCACCTCGCCGCCACGTGCGGCCATGCGGTTGGCGAGCTCCTGCACCGTGATGGCTTCCGGCACCACCACGTCGCGCACCACCTTCACGCCATCGCTACGGAGACGCTGCAGCTCCTGCTGCCGCCGCTCGCGCTCGCGGGCGCGGCGGACGGAGGCCATGGAGCGGCTGCGCTCGTCCTCGCCCTCGATGGCGGCGGCCACGTCGATGCGGCCGTCGCGGCGGCGATCGCCGCCGATGACCGGCTTCTTGGCGGGGGCGGCGGCGGGCTTCTTCGCGGCGGCGGCCGGCATGCCGGGGCGGCGGACCGGGCTGCGCCGCTCCTCCTCCTCCCCCTCGCGGCCGCGCAGGGTCAGGCGC
>NZ_JBSXMU010000231.1:0-2082 GCF_054073225.1 Teichococcus aerofrigidensis | reverse complement strand
TCGCCCGGCGCTCGCCGGTGACGCGCAGCCGCGGGCCCCCCCCCCCCCCCCGGGGGGGCGCCCCCCCGCGGCCGGGCCGCCGACCTCCATCAGCGCGTGGCTGGCCAGGGCGGTGTCCCAGACCGGCGAGACGCAGGGCTGGCAATAGGCCTCCTCCCCGCGGATCACGAGCAGCTTCTCGATGGCGCGGCGGGCGGTGGCGCGCTCGGGGTGCTCCGGCGGATAGCCCAGCGCGTCGTACATCATCACCGCGTTGGCCATGGCGGGGTAGATGGCGCCCAGCCCGTCCTCGCCGTTCAGCCGCTCGCGCACGAAGTCCAGGCAGCGGGCGATGGCCCGGCGGCGCAGCACCCGGGGCCAGAGCGGCTCGGCCGAGCGCAGCGCGCGGTCGAGCCCGTTGAAGAACAGCGCCCAGCCCCGGTGCTGGTGCTCCGCCACCCAGCGCCGCGCCGCCCGCCCCTCGGCGAAGAGCTCCGGCACATGCACGCCGCGGGGATTGCGCGCCTTCCGGCGCAGCGCCGCCAGTACCAGCAGCGGCGCGACGACGGTGCGCGCCCAGTAGGACATGCGCGAGAGGTGAACCGGGAACCAGCGTGGCGCCAGGATCAGCTCGACCGGCATGACCGGCACGCGCGACCACGGGATCTCGCCGTACTGCGCCAGCAGGATATGGGTGAAGACATTGCTGGCCCCGGCGCCCCCGGCGGCGAGGATCGCCGCGCGCGCGCGCGCCATGTGCGGCGCCTCCGGGCTGTCGCCGATCATCTTCAGGCAGAAATAGGCCTTCACCGAGGCGCTGACATCGAACGCCCCGCCATGGAACAGCGGCCAGCCGCCATCCTCGCCCTGGATGCGGCGAAGGTAGTTGCCGATGCGGCGCTCGAGATCACGATCCTCCGCCTCGCCGAGGTAGTGGCGCAGCAGGACGTACTCCGAGGGGATGGTGGCATCGGCCTCCAGCTCGAAGATCCAGTGGCCATCGGCGCGCTGCTGCCGCAGCAGGGCCTCCGCCGCGTCCTGGATCTCCGCCTCCAGCGCATCCGGCTCCCGGGCGGCGGCATATGCAAAGACGGCGTCGTTCATGGTGCCGCCATTCTCCGCCCCTGTGCGCCGCCGGGCAAGCGGCGAAGCCCACGCCTGGCGATCAAGCCCGGGTCATTCCGCACGCGTCACCGCATCAGCCAGCAGCGCGCCACCAGCGCGAGCAGGCGCGGCTTGCCGATGCGGACGCGGCGGCGCGGCGGCGCCCAGCCGGCGGCGCGCATGTCCCGCAGCAGGGCGCTGTAGACCGCCTGCATCAGCCGCGGCGCCAGCAGCCGGCCGCGCGGGCGGCCGCGCAGCAGCCGGTCGGCGGCGGCGAAATACGCTTCGGCACGCCCGGCGAGGACGCGGCAGGCGGCCTCCACCCGGGCATCGGCGAGCACCGTGGCGGGGTCGTCCGACTCGATACCCGCCTGCCGCAGAAGCTCGGCCGGCAGGTAGAGGCGGCCGATGGCGGCGTCCTCGTCGAGGTCGCGCAGGATGTTGGTGAGCTGCAGCGCCCGGCCGAGATCCCGCGCCAGGGCCAGGCCCGGCGCCTCCTCCATGCCGAAGACGCGGGTGGAGAGGCGGCCGACGGCGCTGGCCACGCGGTCGCAGTAGAGGTCGAGCGTGGCCTCGTCCGGGGCGCGGAGATCGGCCTCGACATCCATCGCCATGCCGTCGATCACCGCCAGGAAGTCGGCCTGCCGCAGCCCGAAGTCGCGCACCGCCGGGGCCAGGAAGGCGGCGCGCCCCGCCGGCGCCCCTGCGTAGAGCGCCGCCAGATCGGCGCGCCAGCGGTCGAGCTCCCTGGCGCGGAGGGCGCGCGGGCGGGTGCCGTCATCGGCGATGTCATCCACCTGCCGGCAGAAGGCGTAGATGGCGAACATCGCCTCGCGCTCGCGCCGGGGCATCAGCCGCATGGCGGCGTAGAAGGAGCTGCCGCTGACCTGGGCGCGCAACGCCTCGGCCTCCGGCACCGCCTGCAGCGGCAGGGCACCGCCCCCGGCGCTCATTCGGGCCGCGCCCGCGGGCCGGGGAGGGCGGGGCCCAGCCGCCGCG
>NZ_JBSXMU010000230.1:0-2122 GCF_054073225.1 Teichococcus aerofrigidensis | reverse complement strand
GCTCGGGCGCGGCCTGCGGCGGCGGGGCGGCCAGGCGGTCGAGCGGCAGCTCGGCCAGGGCCTCGTCGGCGCCCCAGTCGCATTGCAGACGCAGGGCGGCCAGCAGCAGGGCGGCCTCGGGAAAAGCGGTGGGTGGGACGGGGCTCATCGGTACCCGCCATATCGCGCCCGCGCGGGGTTCCGCGCAACCCGCGATCGGGTTAAGGCGCTGGGCGGGAACCAAGGGAGAGTAGGACGTGAGCGAACGCGAGAGCATGGAATTCGACGTGCTGATCGTCGGCGGCGGGCCGGCCGGCCTGGCGGCGGCGATCCGCCTCAAGCAGCTCTCCCCCGAGGCCTCGGTCTGCCTGGTGGAGAAGGGCAGCGAGATCGGTGCCCACATCCTCTCCGGCGCGGTGATCGAGCCGCGGGCCCTGGACGAGCTGCTCCCCGACTGGCGCGACGACCCGCCGGAGCTGGCCACCCCGGCCGCCGACGACAGCTTCATGTTCCTGACGGAGACGAAGGCCTACAGGCTGCCGACGCCGCCGCAGATGCACAACCACGGCAACTACATCGTCAGCCTCGGCAATGTCTGCCGCTGGCTCGGCGCCAGGGCCGAGGCGATGGGCGTCGAGATCTATCCCGGCTTCGCCGCCTCCGAGACCATCGTCGAGGACGGCATCGTCCGCGGCGTGGTCGCCGGCGTCATGGGCATCACGCGCGAGGGCGAGGAGGGGCCGAACTACCAGCCGGGGATGGAGCTGCGCGCCCGCTACACCCTCTTCGCCGAGGGCTGCCGCGGCTCGCTGACCAAGAAGCTGATGGCGCAGTACGGCCTGCGCGACGGCGTGCAGCCGCAGACCTATGGCCTCGGCATCAAGGAACTCTGGGAGATCCCCTCGGCCGGCCACACGCCGGGCAAGATCTGGCACTCCGTCGGCTGGCCGCTCGCCAGCGACACCTATGGCGGCGCCTGGCTCTACATGTTCGGCGAGAACCTGGTCTCGATCGGCTTCGTCGTCGGGCTGGACTACCCGAACACCTGGCTCTCCCCCTTCGACGAGATGCAGCGCTTCAAGACCCACCCCGAGGTGCGGAAGATGCTGGAGGGCGGCAAGCGCATCGCCTATGGCGCCCGCGCGCTGAACGAGGGCGGCTTCCAGTCGATCCCGAAGCTGGTCTTCCCGGGCGGCGCGCTGATCGGCGACACGGCGGGCTTCCTCAACGTGCCGAAGATCAAGGGCACCCACACGGCCATGAAGTCCGGCATGCTGGCCGCCGAGGCGGTGGCCGCCGCCATCGCGGAGGAGGTGTCGGAGCCGGTGCTGACGGCCTATCCCGAGGCGCTGGAGAAGAGCTGGGTGTGGGAGGAGCTGCAGGCGGTGCGGAACATCCGCCCCGGCTTCGCCAAATGGGGCCTGTGGGGCGGCATGGTCAACGCCGCGCTGGAGACCTACCTCACCCGCGGCAGGTCGCCCTGGACCCTGGCGCATCACGCCGACAACAAGACGACCCGGCCGGCGGAGCAGAGCCGGAAGATCGCCTACCCCCGGCCGGACGGCAAGCTGACCTTCGACCGGCTCTCCTCCGTCTTCCTCTCCAACACCAACCATGAGGAGGACCAGCCGGCGCACCTGAAGCTCAAGGACCCGGCGAAGTGGCGGCCGGTGAACTGGGATGTCTATCGCGCGCCGGAGGCACGCTATTGCCCGGCCGCCGTCTACGAGGCGGTGGGCGCCGAGGAGGGCGAGCCGCGGCTGGTGATCAACGCGCAGAACTGCGTCCACTGCAAGACCTGCGACATCAAGGACCCGGACCAGAACATCGACTGGTGCACGCCGGAAGGCGGCGGCGGGCCGAACTACATCGGCGGCATGTGAGGCGCCGGCGGGACTTCGTGACAAAAGCTGACGGCGTGTAAGCCCCGGCCGGCCTTCTTTTCAGGCCCGGCCGAAAGGTGCCGGAAAACAAAGTTTCCAGAAGGGCTTGTGTCCGACCGGCGGGAATCGCTCGGCGGTTCCCTCCGGTCGGGCGCTGCTCTAGGCTCCGCCGCATGGTCATGTCCGCCCCCGTGCCGCGCCCCCCCGCCCGCATCCTCCTCCTGGCCGCCGCGCTGCTGGCCGCCGGCGCCGGCCCGGCC
>NZ_JBSXMU010000229.1:0-2208 GCF_054073225.1 Teichococcus aerofrigidensis | reverse complement strand
GTCCGGCCCGCCGCCGGCGGCGCTGCGGTCGCAGCCGGCGCCGGGAGGGAAGCGGCCACGGCGCCAGCGGCGAGCGCGGACGACACCAGGGGCGACGCCGCCTGCGGCGGACCGGTCAGGAGAGCGGACGGGAGGATGGCGGCCGATGCGGCCGTACCGGACGGTGCCAAGCCAGAGGGCATGGGACCAGAGGGCATCGGGCCAGGGGGCATCGGGCCAGGGGGCATCGGGCCGGAAGGCAGCGCGGCTTCCGCGGCCACCGTCTCCGGATCCTGCGGCGGCCCCTCCCGCGGCGCGGCGGGCCTTGGCGGCGAGGGCTCGGTGAGGGCCTCGCCGGCCCAGGCCAGGCCTGAGGAGGGGGCTGAGGGCGGCGGGATGGTCGCCTGCGGCGCCGACCCTTGCGGCGATGCCGCCTGGGGCATGGGCAGGGCCGGATCAGGCGCCTGCGGAGTGAACGCCCCCGGATTGAATGTCTGCGGATCGAACGTCTGCGGATCCGGTGCATCCAGATCGGGCGCCGCCGCCGCCGGGGTGAAGCTGGGCATCAGGAAGGATGCCGCCAGGCCGGCCGCCGCCACGGCGGCGGCGGCGCGGCTGTCCCCGGCCCGGCCCCCCCCCGCCCCGGCCCCGGGGGGGGGGCGGGGGGGGGCCGCGGCCGCCTCCGGGGGGGCGGCTGCGCCCGTCATGCCGGCCAGCAGGGCGGCGAAGCCCTCGGCCGCCATGGGGACGGCGGTGCCGCGCCGCGCTGCGGCGCCGGCGGGCTGCAGGGCGCCTTCAGCGCCGACCGGGATCGCCATGTTCACATCCTGTCCTGTCCGCGCCGCCCGGCTCTCAGCCGAAGAGATCGTCCACGGCGCTTTGCGCGAGCCCACCCTGGGCGGCGCTGCTCGGCCCGTTCAGCAGATGGGCCTCCGGTCGCGGATCGGCCGGCAGGGGGGCTGCCTCCTCGGGGCGGATGCCCATCAGCGCCACCAGGGCGGCGATGCGCATCTCCACCTGCCGCAGGGTGGAGAGCACCTTGCGCACCCGCTGGCCGGTGATGTCCTGGAAGGCGCAGGCCAGCACGATGGCCGTCGCCGCCGCGTCCACCTCGGCCAGGTCGGCGGCGGTGTCGGCGGAGCGGCCGTCATGCAGCCGCCGCGCCGCGGCCTGGGCCCGCTCGGCCTGGCGCAGGATCTCGAAGGCGGCATGCTCGGTCTCGCCCACCACGGCGTCCAGCGTGTCGCCGAGATCGGTGGGCGGCGGCAGCCCGGTCACCTCGGCGCGCGTCTCGGCCAGCAGCCGGGCCATCGCGCGCATCTCCTCGAGCACCGGCGCCAGCCGGCCGGCCTCCTCCGGATCGGCGCGCAGGCCGAGCAGCCGGTCGATCTCGCCGGCGATCGCCGCGGCATGCCCGGCGATCCGCGCCAGGCCGGCGGCGGGGGCCGCAGAGGTCCCGCTCATGGCACCCCGCTCAGCCCACGACGGACGCGATTTTCGCCTTCAGGGTCTCGGCAGTGAAAGGCTTGACGATGTACTGCGAGGCGCCGGCCTGCTTGGCGGCGATGACGTTCTCGGTCTTGCTCTCGGCGGTGACCATGATGAAGGGGGTGCGCGCCAGGCTGGCATCGCCCCGGACCTCCTTGAGCAGCTCGAGCCCGGTCATCGGCTCCATGTTCCAGTCCGAGATCACCAGGTCATAGCGGGCGAGGCGGATCTTCTCCAGCGCCTCGGCGCCGTTGCCCGCCTCCTCGACCTCCTTGAAGCCGATCTGGTCCAGCAGGTTTCGCACAATGCGCCGCATCGTCGGGTAATCGTCCACAACCAGGATCTTCACGCGCCGGCTCCTTCAGCAGAGGCCAGGCATCCTGGCGCATCGCGTTATTTTTCGCAAGACGTTTCGCGAGACGCTCCGTGGGACGCCAGACCGCGCCCCGCTCAGCTCCGGGCGGCCTCGGCGCCGGGGAGGAAGCCGTACCAGGCCCCGTTGCCGCCCTGCGCCCGGCCGTCCGGATCGAAGAGGTGGCAGAGGCCCCAGCCGGGCATGGCGGCCAGCACCGGCGCGGCGCAGAGCTGCGCCAGGCGGTGCCCGAGGAAGAGCAGCGCCTGCGGCGTCTCCGGGGCCGGCGCCAGCAGGGCCGCGGCGCCGGCGCCGGCGCGCAGCCGCCGGTCCGCTTCCAGCCCTTCCATCGGCAGGGGCTCGGCGCCGCGCGCCTCGCCGAGCAGCAC
>NZ_JBSXMU010000228.1:0-2254 GCF_054073225.1 Teichococcus aerofrigidensis | reverse complement strand
GCAGCAGCGGCAGGCCCTGCGCCGCGCAGGCGTTGATCAGATGGAACAGCGCCGTCTCCTCGGCCACGCAGTCGGCATCGTCCAGCACGCTGGGCGCCGGCTCGGGCACGCCGCGCAGCAGCGGGCCCTGCAGCAGCCGCCAGCCGTGCTCCGCCGCCACCCGCCGCAGCAGGTGCGACTTGCCCACCCCCTCGGGCCCGAAGACCGCCAGCCGCCCGGCCGGCCAGGCCTCGTGGCGCGCCAGCCAGGCGCGCGCCGTGGCATTGGAGGGATCGGCCAGCAGCTCGCCGCGGAAGGCCTGCGGCAGATCCAGCGGCAGGGCCAGCTGGCGGGTCGGGGTATGGCCGGGGGCGGACATCACGGGCCGGTGCGGGGCGGGTCCAGGTAGAGCGGACTTTCCAGATACCGCCGCAGCCAGTAGCGCGCCAGCACGCCGAGCGTCGCCGCCATCGGCACCGCCAGGAGCACGCCCAGGAAGCCGAAGGCGACGCCGCCGGCGAAGAGGGCGAAGATCACCCAGACCGCGTGCAGCTCCACCCGGTCGCCCAGCAGCCTGGGATAGATGATATAGCCCTCGACGATCTGCCCGGTGACGAAGACCGCCGCCACCAGGCCGACCCCGTTCCAGGTGCCGAACTGGCCGACCGCCAGCAGCAGCGCGGCGGCCAGACCGGTCATCGAGCCGACATAGGGGATGAAGGTCAGGAAGCCCGCCGCCAGCCCGACCATCAGCCCGAGCTCCAGCCCGACGGCGGAGAGCGCCATGGCGTAGTAGGCGGCGAGCAGGGCGCAGCAGATCAGCTGCCCGCGCAGCCAGGCGGAGAGCACGCGGTCGGTGTCCATGGCCAGCTGGCGCAGGGTGGCGGCGGAGCGGCGCGGCAGCCAGCTCTCGAGACGCAGCATGATGCGCGGCCAGTCGCGCAGCAGGTAGAAGGCGACCACCGGCGTCACCACCACCAGGGTGAAGACATTGACCAGGGCATAGCCGCCGCCGATCAGCCGCGTCGCCGCCGTGCCGAGATAGGAGAGGATGGCGCCGAGCTGGCTGACCGCGAGGTCGCGCAGCCGGGCGTCGAAGACCTCCGGCCCAAACCGCGTCTCCAGCGCCGTCATCGCCTCCTGCGCCGCGGCGCCGACGCCGGCGATGTAGCTCGGCAGCCGCGCCAGCAGGGTGCCGACCTGGCCGATGATCAGCGGATAGAGCAGCAGCAGGCCGAGCAGCGCCAGGGCCATCAGCCCGGCGATGAGCAGCAGCGAGGCGAAGCCGCGCGGCAGGCCGAGGCGCGCCATGCGCGTCGCCACCGGGTCCAGGAAATAGGCGATGCAGCCGGCCAGGACGAACGGCGTCAGGATGGCCGAGAACAGCCAGAGCAGGAACAGCCCCGCCGCCAGCAGGCCCAGCACCAGGCCGAGGCGCTGGTTGCGCGTGGCGCTGCGTGGCCCCGCCGGCGCCGGCGGGGGCGTCGTCAGGCGCGGCGGCTGCCGCAGGTCCGGGGGCGAGATGGGGGGCGCGGCGGGCGGCAGCTTCACGGCGACGGCCTCGCGGTGACACTCTGAGGCGGCACTCTCACGGGGGCGCTCCGGGTCGCAGGGCGTTGAGGAGATAGGCGATGCCGGAGGCGAGCGTCAGCCCGGCCACCAGCCAGCACGCGGCCAGCAGCAGGCCCGGCGCCGGCAGGCCGAAGCCATGCAGGAAAAGGGCCAGCCCGGCGAGCAGGATCTGCCCCAGGGTATTGACCTTCGAGATCAGCAACGGCCGGATCGCCGGCGGCGGGCCGAGCAGGCTGAGCAGGGCGACGCCGCCCAGGATCAGCACGTCGCGGAACACCACCAGGATGGCCAGCCAGTCCGGCAGCACGCCGATGACGGCCAGGGTGACATAGGTGCAGACCAGCAGGGCCTTGTCGGCCACCGGATCGAGCATGGCGCCGAGCGCCGAGCGGCTGTTCGTGCGCCGCGCCAGCCAGCCGTCGATGCCGTCCGACAGGCCGGCGGCGGCGAAGACGTAGAAGGCGATGTCCAGCCGCGCGTGCAGGATCAGCCAGACGGCGGCCGGCACGGCGCAGAGCCGCGCCAGGGTGATGGCGTTGGGAAGAGTGAGGGCGCCGGCGTCCCGGGGCGAAGCAGCCCCTTCCCCGGGCCCGCCGCGGCCCGTCTCCGCCGGCGGGAGCGGCTCCGGCTCAGGCGCCGCCGGCAAGGCCGATGTGCCACATCCCCGCCGCGCCGCCCGCGGTGGCGCCGGGCGCCGCCGGGA
>NZ_JBSXMU010000227.1:0-2260 GCF_054073225.1 Teichococcus aerofrigidensis | reverse complement strand
CCGCCGGCGGCGATCAGCGCGTTCGCTGCCGCCGCCATGTCGTCCGGGTCATGGCCGAAGACGCAGAGATTGTGGCTGTCATGCGCGACCGTGGTGGCCAGCGCGCCGCGCCAGGACCCCCAGCCTTCCAGCACGCCGAGCGAGGGCCGGGCCGGGGCGAGCCCGTGGCGGTGGATGACGGCGAGCATCGTGACCTCGGGCGGCAGCACGGCGGCGCCGTCGCGCACCGGCACCGCGATCTCGCCCCAGCGGGTGAAGCGCGGCTGGGCCACGCTGCGCAGCCGCGCGGTCGGGCCGGGGGCGGCGATGCGGAAATCGCCGGCGGCCAGCGGGGCGAGCCTCATGGTGTCGCGCAGGCCCGGCGGTTCGCCGCCCGGCAGCGGCGCCGCCAGCCGGCCGCCCTCGGCCAGCAGGGTGCCGGAGCCATAGACCCGCTCCACCGTCATCCCCTCCAGGTCGGAGAGCACGATCAGGTCGGCGCGGCGGCCGGGAGCGAGCAGGCCGAGATCGGCGCGGCCGAGGCGCTGCGCGGCGTTCAGCGTCGCCGCCCGCAGCGCCTCCAGCGCGGGCATGCCATGGCGTACCAGCCGCCGGATCAGGTCGATCATGCCGCCGCGCGCCACCAGGTCGTCCGGGAAGACATCGTCGGTGCAGAGCGTCAGGGTCTGCGGATAGCGCGGCAGGCTGCCGAGCGCCGCGACCGCTTCGGGCAGGATGTAGTCGTGGCTGCCGCGCAGCTCGATGGCCAGGCCGGCGCGCAGCTTCTCCAGCAGATCGGCACCGGAGGTGATCTCGTGGTCGGAGGTGACGCCGGCGGCGGCAAAGCCCTGCAGCGCGCCCGCCGAGAGGCCGCGCGCATGGCCGCAGACCAGCTTGCCGCTCTCCAGCCCCGCCGCCAGGATGCCGCGCATGCGCGGCGCCCGCTCCAGCACGCCGCGCATGTCCATCACCTCGGCGACGCCGGCGACCTCGGGCCAGGACAGCATCTCCGCCATCTCATCCGGCCCGAAGCTGGCCCCCGCGCGCTCCAGCCCCGGCGCCGAGGGCACGCAGGAGGGGGCGAGCAGCAGGGCGCGGAGCGGCAGGCCGCGCAGCGCGGCGATGGCCCAGCGCAGCCCCTCCAGCCCCGCGACATTGGCCAGCTCGTGCGGGTCCCAGCAGATCGTCGTGGTGCCCTGGGGCAGCACCGTCTCGGCATAGCGGCGCGGCGTCACCATCGAGCTTTCGACATGCATGTGCGTGTCGATCAGCCCCGGCGCGAGGATCCGACCCGGCAGCGCCTCGACCATCGCGGCATCGGCGCGCGTGCCGGGGGCGTGGACGCTGGCGATCAGCGGCCCGACCAGGCCGAGATCCGCCGCGCGCAGCTCGCCGGTCGCCATGTCGGCGATCCGCGCGCCGGTCAGCAGCCGGTCGAAGGGCGCGAGCCCCTGCGCGGCGCGCACGGCGCGGTCCCGCAGCGCCGCGTCGTTCAGCGCCGCGTCGTTCAGGGCGGGAAGCGGGTCCTGGGACATGGCCGATCCTGCTGTCGGAAGAAACCGACCGGATAGGCCCGCGCGGAGGGGGGAGGCAAGCGGCCGGGCGCGGACGCGCTCAACGGTGGGAGAGGCAGGTCCGCATGAAGTCCTTGCGCCCCTGGCCGCGCAGCGACTGCTCCCGCGCGGTGGCGTTGCAGCCGCGCATCCGCTCCTGCTGGGCGAGCCGCGCCGGCGAGGGCTCGGCCGCGGCCTTGCGGGGCGCCGCCTCGGACAGGGTCGGCAGCAGCACGGCGGCGGCCGCCAGGGCGGCGAGGACGATCTTCAAGGCAGGCGCTCCACAAAACCCAGGGTAGCTTAACGGGAGCAGTTTTTCTCCAAAAGAGGAATTATTCGCCGCGCGGCATGGGCCGCCGAGCGCGGAGAGGCTGCCGGCACGTGGCCCAAAACGAAAGGGCCCGGCTTCTTGCGAAGCCAGGCCCTTGAAACCGTGGTGGAGCCAATCGGAATCGAACCGACGACCTCTTGAATGCCATTCAAGCGCTCTCCCAACTGAGCTATGGCCCCCCGGTGAGGTGGCGCGATATAACCGTGCCCCCCGGGGCGCGCAAGAGCGGTCCGCGCGGTTTTTTTCGCTTTTTCCGTTCCGGCCGCGGCCCCCTTCCGCAGCCCCGCCCTGGCCGGTAGCCTCGGGGCCGAGAACCATCCTCCCGGAACCTGAGGAGCGTCCCGATGCGGAAAGTCTACCCGGATGCCAAGGCCGCGCTGGAAGGCGTGCTGCGCGA
>NZ_JBSXMU010000226.1:0-2278 GCF_054073225.1 Teichococcus aerofrigidensis | reverse complement strand
GGCTTCGCCGGCGCGGCGGCGCGCGCCGGCTTGCCGGGCGTCGCGGTCCGCGCGGGCCTGGCCGCCGCCGTGCCGCGCGTGGTCTTCGCGGCGGTGGCCTTCGGCGCGGCGGCCTTCGATGGCGTGGTCCTTGACGTCGAGGTCTTCGACGCCGTGGCCTTCGAGGTCGTGGTCTTCGAACTCGTCGTCTTCGTGGCGCCGGCGCGTGTCGTCTTCGGCGCGGCGGTGGAGCGGCCGGGCTTGGCGGTGCCGGCTGCGCGCGCCGGCTTGGTCGCGGCGCTGCGGGCGGATCCGGTGGCGCGGGGGCCCGCCGCGCTCTTGCGGCGGGTCTCGTCCGGGGTCTTGGGGGTGCGGGCTATGGCGGCCTCCTGTCTGGGCTTTTCTCTGCGCTGTATCGCGGGTCAGGGGGGTGGGGCCAGCGCGGAATGCCCGCGCGCGGCATGACTGGCAAGGCCGTTGCCGGAACGCCGCAGCGCCGTGGCGCTGGCCGGATGCTCGCGGGCCGGGATCAGGCCCCAGGCGGCATGCCCGCCGCCCTCCCGATCGGGCAGCACGGCGCCGGCTGGGCGGCGGTGCCGGCGCAGCGTGCTGGCGGCGGCGCCGTGCAGGGCAGGCCGCGTCCAGCCCGGGCGGGGCAGCACCGCCATCGGCGTCCGCGCCGCCAGGCTGCGCCACTGCCGCCACCGGGGCAGCTGCGCCAGGTTGTCGGCGCCGATGATCCAGACGAAGCGCGCGCGTGGGAACAGCCGCGACAGCCGCCGCAAGGTGCGGGCGCTGTAGCGCTGGCCGATGGACGCCTCGATCCCGGTGGCGAGGATACGCACGCCATCGGCGATCGCCCGCGCCGAGGCCAGGCGCTGCGCGAAGGGCGCCATGCCGGAGACCGGCTTGAGCGGATTGCCGGGCGAGACCAGCAGCCAAACCTGGTCGAGCCGTAGCGCCCGCAACGCCTGCTGCGCCACGTGCCGGTGCCCCGCATGGGCTGGATTGAAGCTGCCGCCCAGCAGGCCGATGCGCCGCCGCCGGCGGTCGCCCCACCGGCCGGGGCCGGCGCGGCCCGGCCCGGGCTGTTCCGCCGCCACCGTCAGGGCCGTGTCTGCCCCGAGCCGAGGATCTGGTAGCGATAGGTGCAGAGCTGCTCCAGCCCCACCGGGCCGCGCGCATGCAGCCGGCCGGTGGCGATGCCGATCTCGGCACCGAAGCCGAACTCGCCGCCGTCGCAGAACTGGGTCGAGGCGTTCCACAGGCCGACGGCGGAATCCAGCCCGTCCAGGAACGCCTGGGCCACCGCGGCGTCCTCGGTGATGATGGCCTCGGTGTGCTCGCTGCCATGGCGGCGGATATGCGCCAGCGCCGCCTCGGGGCCGTCCACCACGGCGATGGACAGCACCGCCTCCAGCCATTCCGTGCCGAAATCCGCCTCGGTCGCGGCGGGCAGTTCCGGGCAGATGGCGCGGGCGCGCGCATCGGCGCGGAATGCGCAGCCCAGCGCGGCGAGATCCTCGACCAGCAGCGGCAGCAGCCCCGGGGCGATGGCGGCGTCGATCAGCAGGGTTTCGGTGGCGCCGCAGACGCCGGTGCGGCGCATCTTGGCATTGGCCAGCACGGCGCGGGCCGTGGCGGGCTCGGCGGCGGCGTGGACATAGGTGTGGCAGAGCCCCTCGGCATGGGCCAGCACCGGCACCCGCGCCTCCCGCATCACCCGCGTGACCAGCCCCTTGCCGCCGCGCGGGATGATCAGGTCGATCAGCCCGGCCGCGCCCAGCATGGCGCCGACGAAGGCGCGGTCCTGGGTGGGGGCGATCTGCACCGCCGCCTCGGGCAGGCCGGCCTGGCGCAGCCCCTCCGCCAGACAGGCATGGATGGCGGCGGCCGAGCGGGCGCTCTCGCTGCCGCCGCGCAGCAGCACCGCCGAGCCCGCCTTCAGGCAGAGCCCGCCGGCATCGGCGGTGACGTTCGGGCGGCTCTCGTAGATCATGCCGATGACGCCGAGCGGCTGCGCGACGCGGCGGATGACGAGGCCATTGGGGCGTTGCCACTCCGCCAGCAGGCGGCCCACGGGATCGGGCAGGTCGGCGATCTCCTCCAGCCCGCGCGCCATGGCCTCGATGCGGGCGGGGGTCAGGGTCAGGCGGTCGCGGAAGGCTTCGGTGATGCCCGCCGCGCCGGCCAGATCGGCCGTGTTGGCGGCGAGCAGCTCCGGCTGCCGCGCCCGCAGCGCCGCCGCCGCCGCCCTGAGGGCGGCATCCTTCGCCGGCCGCGCTGCGCGGGCGAGCCG
>NZ_JBSXMU010000225.1:0-2416 GCF_054073225.1 Teichococcus aerofrigidensis | reverse complement strand
CTTCGCCCTGGCCCAGCGGGCGCCGCGGCGCGAGGCGGTGGCGGCGCTGCTGCGCCTGATGCCGCCCGGCCCGGCCTGCGCCGCCATCCTGCCCGCGGTGGCGCTCGGCCTGGCCTTCCGCCGCGGCGGCCTGCTGCTGCGCCGACCGCTGCGCTAGAGCGGATCCCGATCAGGGGAAGCCCCGCCGCCGCCGGATCAGGGCGCGGCGGTGGCCAGCGGCGCCGGCAGGTTCGCCTGGCCGCGTCGGCCCCAGCGGATCTCGCCCACGGTGCCGCAACCCTCGCAGAGCGGGGCCCAGGCCGCGTGCGGGCGGTTGCAATGGCCGCAGAACCATTGCGGCGCCGCCGGCGCCTCGGCGGCGGCCCGCAGCCACTTCGCCTCGGCCAGACGCCCCTGCGGCGTGTCGCCCTGCTCCGTCCTCTCCAGCTCGACCAGCAGCAGATAGCCCCGCTTGTCGATCTCGCCCGATTGCGCCAGGGCCTCCAGCTCGCTGCGCGCCCGTCCCGTCAGCCCGGCCTCCAGGGCGAGCCGCGCCAGCAGCAGGCGGCTTTCCGGATGCGCCCGGTTGCGCGCCACCAGGGCCTCGCCCAGCTTGACGCGGGCCAGGGGGTCGGCCTCCCCCTCCAGGTAGGCCTCGGCGATGTCCGGCTGCGGGGCGGCCAGCCAGCCCTGCTCCAGCACGGTGCGGGCGCGCTTCTCGGCCTTGGCGCCGCGCATCCGCGCCGCATGCGCCACCACGCCGGGGGCGAAGGCCGGATCGGCCTTGAAGGCCTCGCGCTCCAGCTCGGCCTTGCGCGCCTCCTCGGCCTCCTGGCCGGCGGCGGCCAGGGCGAGCGGGGCGCGGGCGGGGCCGGCGCCGGCCAGCGCCAGTGCCTCGCCCCAGTTCTTCGTGCGCCGGGCGAGCAGCGCCCGCTCCTGCCGCAGCCAGGTGGTGCCCGGCTGGACCGCCTCGGCCTCCCGCGCCAGGGCCTGCGCCGCCTCCCAGTCCTCACGCTGGATCGCCTGCCGCAGCAGGCCGCGCAGGCCGAGGAAGCGGGCCTCCGGCTGGCGGGAGAGGATGTGATAGGCGTCGGAGGCCGACTCCTCGCGCCCCGCCATGCGCTCCGCCTCGGCGATCAGCACCAGGAGCTGCGGCTTGTCGCCCACCAGGCGGCGGGCCCGCAGCGCCTGGTTGCGCGCGCCGTCGGCATCGCCGGCGGCCAGCGAGACCAGGGCGCCGGTCAGCGCCGCCTCGGCCCGGGCGCGGTTGCGCGCCTCGCGCCGGGCGCGCAGCCGGGCGGGATAGTGGATGATGCCGCGCACCAGGGCGATCAGCAGCAGGAGCACCAGGAAGAGCGCCGCCAGGGCCAGCAGCAGCACCGGCAGGGAGACGGCGATGAAGAACTCGCCCACCCGCACTTCGACCCCGCCGCCGAGGCGCATCAGCCCCCAGGCGGCGCCGACGCCGACGCGGCAGCCCAGCAGCAGCCAGAGGGCGCGGCGCATCAGCCCTGCCCTCCGGCGCGCAGCGTCTCGAGCGCGGTGCGCGCGGCGAGCAGCCCCTTGGCGCGCGACAGCCAGTCCTGCATCGGCGCGCGCACCGGCTCGGCCAGGGCCTCGACGCGGCGGACCGCACCGCCGAGGTCGCCCGCCTCCAGCGCCCGTCGCGCCGCCTCGATCTCGCCGCTCACCGCATCGCCCCAGACGACGGTGTCGCCCCGCCGCACGGTGACCAGGTTGCCCAGGCGGGTGGCGGCGGATTCCCAGACGCTCTGGCCCTCGGTCACGGGCTCGGCGCGGGCGGCGGCGGCGCGGGCGGCCTCCTCGAAGGAGAGGCGCAGCCCGGCGAGCGTCGGCGGGGCGCTCTCGGCATAGCGGCGCAGCGCCTCGGGCGCCGCCTCGGGCAGGCCAGACAGCGCCGGGCCGAGCGGCCGGCCGGATTCCAGCAGCGCCTCGGCGGCGGTGCTGCCGATCAGCCGGGCGAGGCGGCGGCCAGGCGGGTCTCGCGCTGCTCCAGATTGGCGAAGCGGGCATCCAGCTCGCGGTCGCGCGCCGCCAGCCGCTGCTGCGCCGCCTCCTGCGCCGCGGCGATGCGCTGCTGCAGGGAGGTCTCGACGGCGGCGAAGCGCGGGCCCAGGGCGGCCTCGGCGGCCGCGACCCGCTGGGCGAGCTGCGCCTCGGCGCCGGTGATGCGCTGGGCCAGCGCCTTCTCCACCTCGTCGATACGGGCATCGGCATGGCGTTGCAGGGCCTCGCGATCGCTGCGCAGCGCCTCCAGCCGGCCGCGCAACTGCTCCAGCGTGGCGTCGCGCTCGCGCTGCAGGGCCTCGGCCGCGTCGAGGCGCTGGCCGAGGCGGGCCAGCGGGCCGCTCTCCAGCGCCGCCAGCCGCTGCGGCACCGGCTGCAGGGCGGCGGGGCGGGGGGGCCCCCCCCCCCC
>NZ_JBSXMU010000224.1:0-2421 GCF_054073225.1 Teichococcus aerofrigidensis | reverse complement strand
CGGTGGTCGCCTCCGGTTGCGCGGCGGTCAGGCTCAGCGGCCCGTCCGGCGCGGCGAGGCCGAGCTGCGCATAGGTCTGGCTCACCCGCCCGCGCAGCGTCTCCATCACCTGCCGCACCGAGAGGGGGGCGCCGTCGGCGCCGCGGAAGATCGCCGGATTGGCCCGCGCCGCCTCCGGCAGCACCTGGCTCGCCGCCTTGTCGGGATCGCTCGACAGGGTCCGTAGGAACGCCGTGGCGCCGCGCGGGCCGAGGAAGTGGCCGAGATAGAGCTCGGTCGCGTCCGGCTTGCGGCCGCCCAGGGCCGGGGCCAGCGCATCGGCGGTGTCCTTCAGATGCTCGGCGCCGAGCCTGGCCGCGATCTGCGGATCGTCGCGCAGCGCCAGGATGCGGCTGCGCAGCGCCGGATCGGAGACGGTGAGGCGGCTGCCCTGGCGGGTGATCGCCGCCGCCTCCTGGGCCAAGCCATGCGCCGCGCCATGCTCCTGCACCACGCCGAGCCAGGTCTGCTCGATGAACTGGAACAGGCCGCGCGCCGAGGAGGTGCCGGCCTGGGCGTCGCTGCGGAAGCCGCTTTCCATCGCCGCCTTGGCGGCCAGCACCTCGAAGCCGACGCCCGTGGCGCTGGCGGCGCTGCGCAACGCGCCGGTGACCCGGGAATCGACATTGTAGCGACCGAGGCTTTCGCGCGTGGCGCGGCCGGCCGGGTCGGCCAGGGGTTGGAGGGAGACCGGCTGGGGCATGGGGCACTCCGCATTTTGCGAAAAATGTCCATAGCACGAAGGCATGCGAAATGATAAGAGGGATGCATCGGCCGCCTGCAGGCCGTCTGTCGCAACGAGGCGAGGCCGCTGCAACGCGATGATCCAGATTGCCGGAATCCTTGGAGTCTTCGTCGCCATCTTCGGCGGCTACCTGATCGCGGGCGGCAAGATGGGGGTCATCCTCCATGCCATCGGCCCGGAGATGATCATCATCGGCGGCAGCGGCGTGATGACCCTGCTGATCATGGGTGATGCCGCCAGCGTTGCGAAAACATTCAAGTCGCTGGGCATCGCCTTCAAGGGCCCCCGCTGGAAGAGCCAGGACTTCAACGACCTGCTCTGCCTGCTCTACCTGCTGTTGCGCACGCATCAGAAGGAGGGTGCGGCCAAGCTCGAGAAGCATATCGAGAAGCCGGAGACCTCGCCCATCTTCAGCCGCTACACCCGGCTGACCGCCGAGCCCGCGCTGCGCGGCCTGGTCTGCGACACGCTGCGCACCATCACCCTGAACAACAAGGACCCGCACCGCGTCGGCGAGATGATGGAGGCGGCCATCGACAAGCGCCACGCGGAGAACCTCAAGCCGGCCAAGGCGATCCAGACCGTGGCCGACGCCTTCCCCGCGCTCGGCATCGTCGCCGCCGTGCTCGGCGTCATCAAGGCGATGGGCGCGATCAGCGAGAGCCCGGAAATCCTGGGCGGCATGATCGGCTCGGCGCTCGTCGGCACCTTCCTCGGCGTCTTCCTCTCCTATGGCCTGGTCGGTCCGCTGGCCGCGCGGATCAAGGGCATCGTCGAGGAGGAGCGGCGCATGCTCGATGTCACCCGGGCGGTGATCACCAGCTATCTCGAGAACCTCTCGCCGCAGATCTGCGTCGAGGTCGGGCGCCAGTCGGTGCCCTCCAAGCTGCAGCCGAGCTTCGACCAGATGGAAGAGCAGCTGCGCGAGGCCGGCCGGGTCAAGACCGACGGCGAGGGGGCCTGAGCCCCATGCCGCGCGCCGCCGCCCTGCCAAGGGCCGTTCTGCTGGCCGGCCTTGCCCTGCCGATGGCCGGTCCCGCTCCGGCGCAATCCCCTTCGGCGCAATCCCCTTCGGCCCAATCTGCGCCCGCCCAACCCGTTCAGCCCCAACCCGTTCAGGCGCAACCGGTTCCGCCCCCCGCCGGGCGGGACGCCGCGGCCGCGGCGCCATCCCTGGCGGTGCGGCTGCGCGGCGGACAGCATGCCGATCGCGGCCGGGTCGTGCTGCATCTGGGCGAGATCCCCGCCTACAGCCTGCGCCGGCTGGGCCAGGACCATGAGCTGCGGCTGCGCGGCGCCTATCGCATCGACCAGTCCGGCCTGCGCCGCCCGCGCGAGCTGGCCGGCGTCTCGGTGCGCCAGGACGCGGGCGAGACCGTGCTGCGGCTGCACGGCAGCTGCGATTGCACCGCCGAGAGCGGCGCTTTCGACGGCATGCTCTATGTCGATCTGCGCCCCGCCGCCGGCGCCCCTTCCGGGGCGGAGCTGGCGCCGCAGGCCGAACGGATCGAGGCGGCGCGGCGCCGCCTGCTGGAGGATGCGGTGCGCCTCGGCCTGCTCGGCCGCGACCAGGCGGAGGCCTTGCTGCGCGGCGCCCCGCCGCCGGCCGCGCCCCTGGCCACCCCCACGCCCGTGCC
>NZ_JBSXMU010000223.1:0-2462 GCF_054073225.1 Teichococcus aerofrigidensis | reverse complement strand
CGGCCGGCCGGCTGGTCGTCCCAGCACAGCAGCCCGGCGCCCCAGCCCCGCAGCCGCAGCGCCGCCGGCAGGCCGGCGCGGCCGAGCCCGACCACGGCGATGCGCTGCCCGGCGAAGGGCGCGAAATCCGTGCGTTCGGCGAGGGCGAGGGGCGCGGTCATCAGCGGATCTTCAGCGTGCTGAGGCCGACGAGGGCCAGGATCATGGCGATGATCCAGAAGCGGATGACGATGGTCGGCTCGGCCCAGCCCTTCTTCTCGAAGTGGTGGTGCAGGGGCGCCATCAGGAAGACGCGGCGGCCGGTGCGCTTGTACCAGAAGACCTGGATGATGACCGAGACCGTTTCCACCACGAACAGGCCGCCGACGATGGCCAGCACGATCTCGTGCTTCGTCGCCACCGCCACCGCGCCGAGCGCGCCGCCGAGGGCGAGGCTGCCGGTGTCGCCCATGAAGACCTTGGCCGGCGGGGCGTTGAACCACAGGAAGCCGAGGCCGGCGCCGATCAGCGCCGAGCAGAACACCGCCAGCTCGGAGGTGCCGGGAACGCCGTTGAGCTGCAGGTAGTCGGCGAAGACGCGGTTGCCGACGAGATAGGCGATGAGCGCGAAGACGGCGGCGGCCAGCATCACCGGCACGGTGGCCAGCCCGTCCAGCCCGTCGGTCAGGTTCACCGCGTTGGAGGCACCCATCATCACCAGCATCGCCAGCACGGGGAAGAAGATGCCGAAGTTGATCATGGCCTCCTTGAAGAAGGGCATGGTCAGGTGCGTCGACAGCTCGGCCGGCATCAGCAGGGTGATCCAGATGGCGGTGAGCAGGCCGACGCCCGCCTGCACCACCAGCTTCATCCGGCCCGAGACGCCCTTGGTGTTGCGCTTGGTGACCTTCAGCCAGTCGTCCCAGAAGCCCAGCAGGCCATAGCCCAGCGTGACCAGCAGCACCGCCCAGACCAGGCCGTTGCGCAGATCGGCCCAGAGCAGGGTGGAGGAGACCAGGCCGAGCAGGATCAGCACGCCGCCCATGGTGGGCGTGCCCTTCTTGGTCAGCAGATGGCCCTCCGGCCCGTCGGTGCGGATCGGCTGGCCGCCGTTCTGGAAGCTGCGCAGCCAGCCGATCACCCAGGGCCCCAGGAACAGGCAGATGAACAGCGCCGTCATGCAGGCCGCGCCGGCCCGGAAGGTGACGTAGCGAAACAGGTTGAAGAGAATGAGCCCGTCCCCGAGGGGGGACAGGAGATTGAAAATCATGAATGCGCCCCTTCGCGCGCTTCCCCGCGCGCGGATGTCAGGGCCTTCACGACCGCCGCCATGCGGCTGCCGAGGGACCCCTTCACCAGAATGACATCGCCCGGACGCACGGCCCCCACGACCAGCGGGGCCAGTTCTTCGCTGCTCTCCCGATGCGCGCCGCGCCGGCAGGCCGGCAGGGCGTCGTACAGGCCGCGCATCAGTGCACCGCAGCAAAATACCAGATCGGCGGCGGCCAGAACATCCGGCAGCAGGGATGCGTGCAATGCGGGTCCGTGCTCGCCCAGCTCCCGCATGTCGCCCAGCACGGCGATGCGCCGCCCCGCCTGGGCGCCCAGCACGCCGAGCCCGGCGCGCATGGCCGGCGGCTGGCCGTTGTAGCTGTCGTCGATCAGCAGGGCGGTGCCGCCGGCCAGGACCAGGGTGGCGCGGCCACCACGTCCGGCGCCGGGGCGGAAGCCCGCCAGCGCCGCCAGGAAGTCGGCCGGATCGGCGCCGAGCGCCGCCGCCGTGGCCAGCGCGGCCAGGGCGTTGAGGGCGAGGTGGCGGCCGGGGGCGGCGAGCGGGAGGTGGTGGCGGGTGCCGCGGAAGGCGATCGCGGCCTCGCCCGATTCGGCGCCGCCGCGATAGTCGAGCAGCCGCGCCTCGGCCGCCGCATCCAGACCGAAGCCGGTCACGGCGAGGCCCGCGCGGGCGGCGCGCCGGGCCAGCAGCGGGTACATCGCGGAATCGCGCGGCAGGACGACCGGCGCGCCGGGCGCCAGCCCTTCCATGATATCGGCCTTCTCCTCGGCGATCTCCTCGAGGGAGCCGAGATGGCCGATATGCGCCGCCTCCACCGTGGTGATCGCCGCCACATGCGGCCGCGCCAGCCGGGCGAGGGGGGCGATCTCGCCCCGGTGGTTCATGCCGATCTCGATGACGCCGTAGGCCGCCCCGCGCGGCATGCGCGCCAGGGTCAGCGGCACGCCCCACTGGTTGTTGTAGCTGGCGACGGCGGCATGGGTCGGCGCCAGGGCGGAGAGGCCATGGCGCAGCATCTCCTTGGTCGTCGTCTTGCCGACGCTGCCGGTGATGGCGGCGATGCGGGCCTGGCTGCGCGCGCGGCCGGCGGCGCCGAGGGCGGTGAGGCCGGCCAGCGTCTCGCGCACGCGAAGCAGCGGCGCGCCCGCCGCCACGCCCGGCGGATCCCGGTCCCCCATGGCGCCGGCGG
>NZ_JBSXMU010000222.1:0-2499 GCF_054073225.1 Teichococcus aerofrigidensis | reverse complement strand
GGCCAGCCCGCCGGCATGGGCGGCGTAGTCCGGGCTGTCCAGCAGGTCGGCCTCGGCATGGTCCTGGCTGTGCAGATAGGCCTCGGCGCGGCCGAGCTGGCGGCGCAGCGCTTCCGGCAGCGGGGTGCCCTCCAGCCCCTTCCCGTAGGCGCTGGCCGAGGCGGCGAGCCAGTCCTGGCCCAGCTCGTCGGCGTCCGACCAGGCGCCGCGCGCCAGCTTCTCCTCCACCCCGGCGCCGTAGCGGCCGGGGGCGGCGCCGAAGACGCGGGCGGTGGCCTGGCGCCAGGCCGCGCCCTCGAGGCCGCGCGCGGCGGCGGCGAGCGGGTTCCAGTCGGCCGCCTCGTCGCGCGCCGCGATGGCGCGCACCGCCTCGTCGAACAGCGCGATCTGGCCGGGAAAGGCGTCGCGGAACAGGCCGGAGATGCGCAGCGTGACGTCGAGCCGGGGATGCGCCATCTCGGCCAGCGGCAGGATCTCGATGCCGGTGACGCGGGCCGAGCCCTCGTCCCAGAGCGGCCGGGCGCCGATCAGCAGCAGGGCCAGGGCGAGGTCCTCGCCGCCGGTGCGCAGCGTGGCGCTGCCCCAGAGATCGATCACCAGGGAGCGGGGCCAGTCGCCATGGTCCTGTCGGTGGCGGCGCAGCAGCTCGGCGGCGGCCCGCTCCGCCAGGGCGAGGGCCGAGCGGGTGGGGATGTTGCGCGGATCGATGGCGTAGAGGTTGCGGCCGGTGGGCAGCACGTCGGCGCGGCCGCGGCTCGGCGCGCCGGCCGGGCCCGGCTCGGCGAAGCGGCCATCCAGCGTCGCCAGCAGCGCCTGCCGCTCGCCGCGGGCCGAGGCGTCGAGCCGCTCGGCCAGCGCGGCGCGCGGCAGGGCAGGGCTGGCGTGGCAGAGGGCGTCGAGCAGCGCGGCGCGGCGCTCCGGCTCGGGCGCGCGGCCCAGGACATGCAGCCCGTCGCGGATCTGCATCTCCTTCACGTCGCAGAGCCAGGCGTCGAGCCGGGCGAGCGTCTCCTCCTCGGGCAGGCCGCGCGGAATGGCGCTCTCGGCCAGCAGTCCGGCCGCCTCGGCGCGCTCCAGGATGGCGCGGCGCAGCAGGGCGGTGCGGCGGCGGTCCAGCCCGTCGGCGGCGGCGTATTCGTCGATCAGCCGCTCCAGCTCCAGCCCGGCGCCGTGATGCCCGGCGCGGGTCAGCGGCGGCGTCAGGTGGCCGAGAGTGACGGCGCCGAGCCGCCGCTTGGCCACCGCCGCCTCGCCCGGATTGTTGACGATGAAGGGATAGACGACGGGCAGGCCGCGCAGCAGGGCGGCGGGCGCGCAGGCGGCGGAGAGCGCCGTCGCCTTGCCCGGCAGCCATTCCAGCGTGCCATGGGTGCCGAGGTGCAGCAGGACATCGGCCGCGTCCCGCAGCGCCAGGTAGAAGGCGATGTAGCCGTGGCGCGGCGGCGTGTCGGGGTCGTGGTAGCCGGCCTTGCGGTCCAGCCGGGCGCCGCGCTCGGGCTGCACCGCGAGCAGCAGGCGGCCGAGGCGGAGATGGCGGAGATGGAAGGCGCCGTCGCGCAGCAGCGGATCGGCCTCGGGCGGGCCCCAGGCGGCCTCGACGGCCTCGCGCAGCGCGGCGGGGAGCGTGGCCAGACCGGCGCGGTAGGCCTCCAGGGAGAGGAAGGGCGCCGGCGGCGCGGCGGTCAGGGCGCGGGCGAGGTCCTCCGAGGACGGCGGCGGTGTGCCGATGGCGTAGCCCGCGGCCGTCAGATCCTCGATCAGCGCGGCGAGGCTGGCGAAGCTGTCGAGCCCCACCGCATGGCCGGCCTGGCCGGACTCCCGCCCCGGCACGCCGGGATAGTCGGAGAGCAGCACGGCGAGGCGGCGCGCCGCGCGCGGCGTGGCGGCGAGCCGCGCCCATCCGAGCGCCCGGTCGGCGGCGAGGGCGATGCCCTCCGGGTCCGGGCGCAGCAGGGTGGGGGCGTATTCCAGCGCCGGATGCGGCTCGGCCTCGGCCTTGAAGGCGATGGCCGTGGTCAGCAGCCGCCCGTCCAGCTCGGGCAGCGCCACCTGCATGGCGAGGTCGCTCTGCGAGAGGCCGCGCGAGGAGGCCTCCCACACCGGGCGCGGCACGCCGGAGAGCACGAGCTGCAGCACCGGCGCGCCGGCCGCCTCCAGCGGCGAGGCGCCCTGCTGCCGGGCGGCGAAGGCGGTGGCGTTGAGCACGACGGCGGGACGCCAGGCGGCGAGGCAGCCGGCGACGAGGCCGGCCGATTCAGGCTCCTTCAGGCTGGCGGCGTGGAGGCCGCGGACCCGCAGGCCGCGGGCCCGCAGCGCCGCCGCCAGCGCTTCGAAGGGCGCCATGTCCCCGGCCAGGAGATGCGCCCGGTAGAAGACGACCACCGCCTCGGGGTCGGGCTCCTCCGCCCCCAGCGGGTGCTCGCCGGCGGCGGGCAGCGGCGCCGGCCGCGCGCCGTCATCCGGGCCGAGGCCGGCGGCATGGGCGGCGAGGCGCAGGGC
>NZ_JBSXMU010000221.1:0-2533 GCF_054073225.1 Teichococcus aerofrigidensis | reverse complement strand
GCAGCAACATGCATGTCGGCGGCCGGCCCGCGGGGGGGGGGTGGCCGGGCGCCTTGGGGGGATCATTCCTTGGGGGAATGGTCGGGTCGGCTGGGGTACCGATCCGATATCAAGATGGCAGGTTTGCAGGGAAAAATAAGGGTTTTCCACAGCAGTTCAAAAACGTTTGATCGCCCCTCTTGAGGCTTGGCTGTGGCTATTCCGCCGCAATCGCCGGCGTGGCCGTGCCGCGCCGCTGGCCCGCCCAGCGGCAGGCCTCGGCGCCGAAGCTTTCGAAGAGCCGGCGCGAGAGCGCGTCCTCCGCCCAGTCGTATTCCGGATGCCACTGCACGCCAACGGCGAATCCCTTGGCGTCCTCGACATGCGCCGCCTCGATGGTGCCGTCTGGCGCCCAGGCCTCGGGCACCAGGCGCGGCGCCGGCCGGGCCACGCCCTGGTTGTGCAGCGAGTTCACCGGCACCGAGTCGGGAGACCAGGCCAGATCGGCCCAGAGCCGTGCCAGCCGGCCCTCGGGGGAGACGCGGATGGCATGCGCCTTGCCGGTGCGGACGCGCGGCAGCGCCTGATCGACCGGTGTCGAATGGTCCAGCCGGCCGGGCAGATCCTGGATGCGCTGGTCCAGCGTGCCGCCGAGGGCCACGTTCAGCTCCTGGAAGCCCCGGCAGATGGCCAGCAGCGGCATGCCGGTGGCCAGCGCGGCGCGGATCAGCGGCAGCGTGGTGGCGTCCCGGTCCGGGTCCTCCGGCGTGCCCTCGAGATGCGGCGGCCCGGCATACAGGCCCGGCTGCACGTTGGAGCGGCTGCCGGTGAGCAGCAGCCCGTCGAGCCGCGGCAGGATCTCCTCCGCCACGCCCTCGCCGGCCGCGGGGATCAGCAGCGGCACGCCGCCGACCGGCCCCAGCACCACCTTGATGTAGTGGTCCGACACCGCGTGGTTGGGCATGGCGAAGGCCCCGAAGGCCTTCATGCAGCAGGGAATACCGATCAGCGGGCGCATGCGCCAAAGGTCGCGCCGCGCGGTGGCGCAATCAAGGCATGATTTCGCCGTATCCGGGCGGTCAGGGCTGCGTCAGCGGCGGCCCTCGTCCTCGAAGAAGCGGGGATCGTTGAAGGTGAAGAGACGGCGGTCCAGCGGCATCCCGGTCTGGATCTGCGTCAGCGTCACCCGCGTCTGGCGGCCCTGGCCGTCCACCACGACCCATTGCCGCAGCTCCATCGGCTCCTCCTGCAGCACGAGGGTGAGGCGCCCCTCGGCCGGGTTCTCCCGCCGCCGCAGGGTGATGCCGAGGAAGCCGCCCTGGCGCTCGACACCCATCACCTCGACATCGCCGCCGAAGCGGATCTGCGGCCGCAGCAGCAGGCCGAGCGGGGTCGAGGAGACGGGAACGATGGAGGGCTGCTTCAGCTCGCGGTCATAATAGAGGAACTGGCTGTCCGAGGCGACGAGCAGCAGCGGCTCCGGCGGGTCGTACTCGAAGCGCATCCGGCCCGGCCGGGCGATGAAGGCGGTGCCCTCGGCCGAGCCGCCGTTCTGCGCCACCTGCAGGAAGCGCGCCCGCAGCGTGGTGATACCGTTGAGATAGGCCTCGGCCCGGGCCAGCAGGGCCTGTTGCTGCTGCGGCGTCAGCCGCTGCTGGGCGCGGGCGGGCAAGGGGAAGGCCAAGGGGAAGGCCAAGGGGAAGGCCAGAGCCAGGGCGGAGAGCAGGGCGGTGCGGCGGAGCATGGCGCCTATCTGGCGTCGCATCGGGGCGAAAGGAAGGCCGTCACATCGGACCCGCCGGCACGGCGGCCGCCGCCAGCGGTGGGAAGTCGCGGAATTCGGGGAGCTGGTAGTGCCACCATTCCAGCCGGTAATGGTCCCACCCGGCGGCGGTCATCAGCCCGAGCAGCAGGGCGCGGTTGCGCTGATCCTCCGCCGGTACGCCCGGATGGCCATGCGCCGATTCCGGCGCGACGGCGTCGAAGCCGGTGCCCATCGGCAGCTCCGCCCCCGTCGCCGCGTCGCAGAGCGTCAGGTCCACTGCGGCGCCGCGCGGATGGACGCCGCCGCGCCGCGGGTCGGAGACGAAGCGCTTGTCCTCCACCGCGTGCCACAGCGCCCATTGCGCCTCGATCGGGCGGAAGGCGTCGAAGACCTTGAGCCGCAGGCCCCAGGCGCGGGCCTGGTCGCGCGCGGCCAGCAGGCGCCGGCGGGCGAGCGGCAGCAGCAGCGCCACCGGGCGGCGGTAGATCGGCACGCCGGCCAGGTTGTCGGGCGTGGCGTAGCGGAGGTCG
Source organism: Teichococcus aerofrigidensis (assembly GCF_054073225.1). NCBI lineage: Bacteria > Pseudomonadati > Pseudomonadota > Alphaproteobacteria > Acetobacterales > Roseomonadaceae > Roseomonas > Teichococcus aerofrigidensis. The sequence continues at coordinate 259 of NZ_JBSXMU010000221.1, read as the reverse complement.
AGGAGGATGCCGTCCTCCTCCGTGATCGGCTGGAGCATGGCCGCATCCTGGCATTCCGGCTCGGTTTCGTTGAGGCCCGTTTCGGCCTATGCAGCGGCGATGCGGATCCTGGCACTGGATGGCGCCCTGGCGCGGGCCTCGGCGGCGGTTTGGGCGGAGGGGCGTGTCGCCGCCGCCGCCCTGGCGGATGGCGCGCGGGGCCAGGCGGTGGCGCTGCCGCCGATGGCCGCGCGCGTGCTGCGCGAGGCGGGGCTGGCGG
>NZ_JBSXMU010000220.1:0-2558 GCF_054073225.1 Teichococcus aerofrigidensis | reverse complement strand
GCGCTGGGGCGCAGGCCCTGCAGCAGCCGCCGCGCCTGCACCATGCCGGCCGCCATCGCCACGGCCCCGGCCGCGGCGCGCCGGAGGCCGCGGCCCGCGAGGCCCGCGCCCTTCAGCACGTAGCGCTCGCCCTGCGCGAAGGAGGGGGTGACGTAATCGGCGCTGCGCGCATCGGTCATCAGCGCGATGCGGTGGCCGCGCCGCAGCAACTCCGCCGCCAGCGCCTCGGCGGGGAAGAAGTGTCCGCCGGTTCCGCCGGCGGCGATGACGATGGGAGCGCTCACGCGCCCTCCGCCATGCGGGCGATGCGCCGCCGCGTCAGGGCCAGCAGCATGCCCATGCCGGCGGCCACCGCGACGACGGAGGAGCCGCCGTAGGAGATGAAGGGCAGGGTCATGCCCTTGGTCGGGATCAGGTGCAGCGCCGAGCCCATGTTGATGAAGGCCTGCAGGCCGAACTGCGTCAGCAGCCCGGTGGCGGCCAGGATGATGAACATGTCCTTCTCGCCCAGCAGCCGCAGCAGGCCGCGCAGCACGATGAAGCCGAAGACGCCGAGGATCAGCAGCAGGATGACCAGGCCGAACTCCTCGCCGGCGACGGCATAGACGAAGTCGGCATGCGCGTCGGGCAGCAGGCCCTTGAGCCGGCCCTCGCCGGGGCCGACGCCGAGCAGCCCGCCATGACCGAAAGCCTCCATGGCGATGGTCACCTGGTAGGTGTCGCCCGAGGCGGGATCGAGGAAGCGGTCGATGCGCGACTGGAAGTGCGGCAGGGTGAAATAGGCGGCGATGGCGCCCAGCACGCCGGCCACGCCGCAGACGCCCACCAGCATCATGTTGATGCCGACGATGAAGAGCTGCGCGCAGAACACCGAGGCGACGACCAGCAGCATGCCGATGTCCGGCTGCTTGGCCAGCACCGCCACCACCATCAGGAACATCACGATGGCGGCCGCCGGCGCCCAGCGTCCCAGCGTCCTGGCCTCGGCCAGCAGCCAGGCGGCGACCACGGCGAAGCAGGGCTTCAGGAACTCGGAGGGCTGGATGGTCATGCCGGGAAGATGGATCCAGCGCCGCGCGCCCTTGATCTCGACGCCGATCGACAGCGTCGCGGCGGTCAGCAGCAGCGCGCCCAGGAAGCCCAGCAGCGCCACGCGCCGCACCTGCTTCACCGACATGAGCGAGATGGCGACCATGACGCCGGTGGCGGCGGCCAGGAAGAAGACCTGCTTCAGGATGAAGATGTCGCGCGAGGAGGCGCCGATGCGCTGCGCCACGCCCGGGCTCGCCGCCAGCAGCATGACATAGCCGAAGCCCACCAGCATCAGCAGCGCCGCGAGCGTCCAGCGGTCCACCGTCCACCACCAGCGCCCGACGACGGAGGTATCGGCACGGGAGAGGGCCATCACACGGTCTCCGGCAAGGCGGCGACGAGGGCGCGGAAGGCGTCGCCCCGCGCGTCGAAGCCGCTGAACTGATCGAAACTGGCGCAGGCCGGCGAGAGCAGCACCACGCCGGCGCCGAGCGCGCGCGCGGCGGCCAGCGCCGCCGGCACCGCCGCCTCCAGCGTGCCGGCGATCTCCACCGGCACGCCGGCGGCGGAGAGGGTGGCGGCGAAGTCCGCCGCGCTCTGGCCGATCAGCAGGGCGCGGGCGATGCGGGGGAAACACGGCGCCAGGCTGTCGATGCCGCCCGCCTTCGGCACGCCGCCGGCGATCCAGACGACGCGGTCGTAGCTGGCCAGGGCCCGCTCCGCGCTGTCGGCATTGGTCGCCTTGCTGTCGTTGATGAAGACGACGCCGTCGCGCGCGCCGACGCGCTCCTGCCGGTGCGGCAGGCCGGGAAAGCTGGCGAGGCCGGCTGCGAGGCCCTCGCGCGGCAGGCCGAGGGCGAGCGCCGTGGCGGCGGCGGCGGCGGCGTTCTGCGCGTTGTGGCGGCCGGGCAGGGCGGCGGCCTCGTCGAGATCGGCCAGGATGCCGCCGTCGTCGCGCAGCAGGCGACCCTCGGCCCAGACGCCGCCCGGCTGCGGCGTGCCGCCCGAGACGGGGATCACGCGCGCCGCGGTGGCGTGGGCGAAGCGCGGGCCGCTGGCATCGTCCATGCCGATCACCGCGGCATCGCCCTCGCCCTGGCGGTTGAAGATGCGCGCCTTGGCGGCCGCGTAGCCCTCCATGCCGCCATGGCGGTCGAGATGGTCGGGCGTCAGGTTCAGCTGCACGGCCACGTCGAAGCGCAGCGTCTCGACGCGCTCCAGCATGTAGCTCGACATCTCCAGCACGTAGGTGCCGTCCCCCGGCAGCAGCGGCAGGCCGAGGGCGGCCGGGCCGAGATTGCCACCCACGGCCGAGATCCGCCCGGCCTGCCGCAGCAGGTGGTGGATCAGCGCGGTGGTGGTGGACTTTCCGTTGGTGCCGGTGATGCCGACAAGGCGCGCCGTGCTGCCCGCGGCGCGCAGGGCGCGATGGAGCAGCTCGGCGTCGCAGAGCACGGGCACGCCGGCGGCCGCGGCAGGCGGTGCGGGATGCCGGGCGAGAGCAGCAGCGCGTCGAAGGGAAAGCC
>NZ_JBSXMU010000219.1:0-2583 GCF_054073225.1 Teichococcus aerofrigidensis | reverse complement strand
GGGGGGGGGGGCGGGGGGGGCCGCCCCCCCCCCCCCCGCCGGTCCGGGGGCGCGGCGGGCGCGCCCCCTTCGGGTCATCAGCCGCGGAACAGCGACAGGATGCTCTGCGGCGCCTGGTTGGCGATCGACAGCGCCTGGGTGCCGAGCTGCTCCTGCACCTGCAGCGCCTGCAGGCGGGCGGCCTCCTCGGACATGTCGGCATCCACCAGGGCGCCGACGCCGCTGGTCAGGGTGTCGACCAGCTTGTCCATGAAGTCCTTCTGCAGGTCGATGCGGGTCTGCGCCGCACCGAAGGCCGCGCCGGCCGAGAGCACCGCCGTCTCGATCGTCTTCAGACGGGCGAGCAGGTCGGAATAGTCGGTGCTGGAGACCGGGGTCTGCTCGGTCGCGACGCCGGTGGCATCGGACTTCGTCACCTGCAGGGCCGAGGCGGCGGTGAAGGCCGTGTCGGTGTCGCCCGAACGCTCGGCATCGACATAGAGCTGGCCATCGGCGGTGAGGAAGGCGATGTCGCCGCCCGAGCCCTTCTTGCTGTTGATGTCGGTGACCAGGCGGCCCAGCATCTCCGCGTCGGTCTCCTGCACGTTGGCGCGGCTGACGGTGGAGGTCTGCGCGGCGCCGGCCGCATTGGTGAAGGAGAAGGAGAGGGTCTCGACCCGCTCATCCGCCGCCACATTGGCCAGGGCCGCGACGTCGTAGGTATAGCCCGCGGAGGCGCCGGCCGAGGAGGTGTCGACCGTGGTGGAGACCGCGTCATCGGTCACCAGGAAGCCGGTGACGGCGCTCGGCGCCAGGCTCTGGTCGAACACCAGGCCCGTGCCGGCATCGTTCAGATAGGCGAAGTTGAAGCCGGCCGCCGCATTGATGTTGGTCACAAAGGTGGCCGCCTCGCCGGCGGTCATGGTGGTGGCGGCGGCGGCCTGGGTGACCGTATGACCGACGCCGTTGATCGTGAAGCGGGCGGAGACGTTGCCGGCCGCCGCAACGATGCCGGCCAGGGCGCGCGTCTGGGTCGTGGCGCCGCTCGCCGTCAGCGTGCCGGCCGCGGCCGCACCCTTCAGCTTCAGCGCGTCCTCGCCCTCGAAGGTCACCGCGCCGCTGGCCAGCGAGGCATCGACCACCAGCTTGCCGGTGCGCTCGTCGATCGAGGCGATGGTGTTGCCGCCGCCGGCGGCGAGGTTGATCTGCTCCTTCAGCCCGGCCAGCACGGCGGCGTTGTCGTCGCCGGTCAGCGCGGTGTAGCTGGCGATCTGCCGCTGGCCCTCGACCTCGAACTCGAAGGAGTAGACGGCACCCACCGCCGGCGCGCCGGCGGCCAGGCCGTAGGAGAACTTCGGCGCCTGCGGCGCCTTGTCGACGGCCGCGCCCAGGACGATGTCGTTGTCGGTGTCGAGCGCCTTGGCCAGCGCCGTCTCGCCGTCGAAGGTCACGACGTCGGTCGCCAGCTCGGCATCGACCAGGAGCTCGCCATTGGCGCCGATCTCGGCGAAGGCGTTGCCCGCGCCGGCGGCGCTGTTGATGGCGTTCTTCAGGCCGGTCATCAGGTCGGAGAGCGAGGTGGTCGTGGCGGTGAAGCTCGCGACCTTCTCCTTGCCGTCGAGCTTGAAGGTGAAGCTCAGCTTGTCGCCCACATCGACGGTGCCGGTCGGCGCGGCATAGGAGTAGCTGTCCTTGGCGCGCTCGACGGTCAGGCGGTCGAGACCCTCCAGGGCGCCGCCGGCGCTCATGGTCAGGTTCTGCTGCGCGACGGTGATGTAGCTCGGCACCAGGTTGCTGCCATCGGCGTTGACCGAGGCCAGGATCTTCTCGTCGCCCGAGCGGCTGTTGTTGATCAGGTTCACGCCCTTGAAGGCGGAGCTGCCGATGATGCTGTCGATCTGCGCGACATACTCGTCGATCGCGGCCTGCACGGTGGCCGAATCCTTGACGCCATCCTGCACCGAGGTGACGCTCTCGCGGATCTTGGAGATCAGGTCGGCGATCTGCTCGGTGCCGGCGGCGGCGGTGGAGACCACGCCGCTGGAGACGGAGAGGTTCTCGCTCACCTGCTTGAAGTTGGCGATCTCCGCGCGCATCGAGGTGGCGACCGCCCAGGTCGCCGCGTTGTCCTTCGCGGTCGAGACCTTGAGGCCGGTGGAGATGCGGTTCTGCGTGTCCAGCAGGTTCTTCTGGGTGGCCTTCAGCGACTGCAGCGCCGTCATCGCGCCGTTGTTCGTGAGGATCGAGCTGACCATCTGAGCGCCCTTCAAGGGTTCCGGTTCGGGGAAGCGCCTTCTGACGCGGCTATCGCTGCGCGCGGCACCTCGAGGGGCCGACCGCGACGAGACTTCCTAGCGCCGGCGGGGAAAAATTCGCAATCGCCGCGGTGCCTCAATCGTCCTCCGCCGCGGCGCGCGGGGGGCGGCGTCACGCCTGCCGGTCCAGGCTGGCGGCCAGGGTGTGGCGCAGGCGGCGCCGGCGCGGCCCGGCGGGCGGCCCGTACAGGCCCGGATCGGCGGCCCCGGCGACATCCTGCCGCAGCCGCTCGCGCACCGTCTCCAACGCCCCCGCCACGGCGCCCAGCACCAGCGCGTTCTCCTCCGC
>NZ_JBSXMU010000218.1:0-2592 GCF_054073225.1 Teichococcus aerofrigidensis | reverse complement strand
GCCCGGGCACGACCGGCTCGCGCGACTGGCCGCGGGCCTCCGCCAGGCTGCGGCTCAGCGCCTCGCGGGCGGAGGGCGCGCCGCGGGCCGGGGCCGGCGGCACCGAGGCCAGGTTGGGATAGCCGCCATCGCTGCCGGGCGGCAGCGGGCGGCCCTGCAACGGCTCGCCGAAGGCGTTGCGGTAGAACTCCACCGGCCCCTCGCCCGGCGAGCCGACGCAGCCGCCGAGAGACGCCAGGGCCAGCAGCAGCGCCGGCCATCCGCCGGCGCGCCGGGCCGGACCGGGGCACCCGTTTCCCTCGCGCTCGCTCCGCTGCCGCATCCATCCACCTCCGATCCGCTCCCCCGGCATTACCCCGGATCGCCAGCCGGGGGAAAGGCCGCCCCGGGAGAGCCCCCCGGGGAGAGGCGCCGGCGCGGCATGCCCGCTTGCCGTGGCCGGGAACTCGGCGGAGACTTCCGCCGGGGCGGCGGCGCCGCGCGGGACCCGGAGCGCCGAGACGGACCGGATCTGGCGGCGGGCCGCGTCATGCCCCAGATATGCTCAGCCCTCCACCCACGGCCGGCGATCCGGCGGGGGCGCGGGGCCAACACAGAGGCGCCGCCTTCATGCAGATGACGGCGCGGAGGGACGCATGGCTCACGACGACACCCCCCCGGACCCCGCTGCCTTCCGCATGCCCGACCCCGCCGTGGTCTCGCGCACCATGGCGGACGTGGCGGAGCGGGGCCAGCGCATCGTCGCCGACTTCCTGCGCCGCCAGTCCGGCGACACGCCTGGCCGCCCGGAAGGCCCAGACCCCGCGCATATCGGCGCCGCCTTCATGGAGATGACGGCGCGGTTGATGGCCAACCCGGCCCGCCTGATGCAGGCGCAACTCGGCTTCTGGCAGGACTATCTGACGCTCTGGCAGAACACCGCGCGCCGCATGTGGGGCGAGGAGGTGCCGCCGGTCATCGCCGAGGACAGCAAGGACCGCCGCTTCAAGGACGAGGCGTGGCGCGAGAACGAGGTCTTCGACTTCATCCGCCAGTCCTATCTGCTCTCGGCGCGCTACTTCACCAACGTCGCGCACGCGGCGGACGATCTCGACCCCAAGACGGCGCAGAAGGTCGATTTCTACACGCGGCAGTTCGTCGATGCGATGAGTCCGTCGAACTTCCTGATGACCAACCCCGAGGTGCTGCGCAAGACCGCCGAGAGCGGCGGCGAGAACCTGCTGCGCGGCCTGCAGAACCTGCTGTCCGACCTGGAGCGCGGCAAGGGCAAGCTGCGCATCCGCATGACCGACGAGAGCAAGTTCAGGATCGGCGAGAACATCGCCGTGACGCCGGGCAAGGTGGTCTACCAGAACGATCTGATGCAGCTCGTCCAGTACACGCCGACCACGGAGAAGGTGCTGAAGCGGCCGCTGCTGATCATCCCGCCCTGGATCAACAAGTTCTACATCCTCGACCTGCGGCCGAAGAACAGCTTCGTGCGCTGGGCGGTGGCCCAGGGGCACACCGTCTTCGTCGTCTCGTGGGTCAATCCCGACGAGCGGCTGGCCCAGAAATCCTTCGAGGACTACATGCTCGAAGGCCCCTACGCGGCGCTCGACGCGATCGAGAAGGCGACCGGCGAGAAAGGGGTGAACGTCATCGGCTACTGCCTTGGCGGCACGCTGCTGGCCTCGACCCTGGCGCACATGGCCGCCAAGCGCGACACCCGCATCCGGTCCGCCACCTTCTTCACCACCATGGTGGACTTCGCGGAGGCGGGCGAGCTCTCCGTCTTCATCGACGAGGAGCAGCTGAAGTCGCTCGAGGAGCGGATGCAGAAGCGCGGCTATCTCGAGGGCCGCGAGATGGCGACGACCTTCAACATGCTGCGCGCCAACGACCTGATCTGGTCCTTCGTGGTGCAGAACTACCTGCTCGGGCAGGAGCCCTTCCCCTTCGACCTGCTCTACTGGAACGACGACAGCACGCGCATGCCGGCGGCCATGCACAGCTTCTACCTGCGCCGCATGTACCAGCAGAACGACCTGGTGAAGCCCGGCACCATCACACTGGCCGGGGTGCCGCTCGACCTCGGGAAGATCAGGACCCCCGCCTATATCCTGGCGACGCGCGAGGACCATATCGCGCCCTGGACCAGCGCCTACCGCGCGACGCAGATCTATCAGGGGCCGGTGCGCTTCGTCCTCGCCGCCTCGGGACATATCGCCGGCGTGGTCAATCCGCCGGACTCCGGCAAGTACAGCCACTGGACCGGCGAGGAGATGCCGCCCCGCCCCGAGGACTGGTTCGGCAACGCGACTGAGTTGGCCGGCTCCTGGTGGCCGGACTGGCAGCGCTGGATCACCGCGCAGGACAAGGCCCAGGTGCCGGCGCGCCAGCCCGGCGACGGCGCCCTACCGGTGCTGGAGGACGCCCCCGGCAGCTACGTGAAGGTGATGGCGACGGATTGAGGCCGCCCCGCGCCGGCACTCGCGCCGGCGCGGGTCGTGGGACGCTCAGCGCGGGTCGCGGAAGTCGCCGTCGCGCCAGTTGCGGTCCTTGCGTCCCGCGCCGTCACGGACCGGCGCGGCGCTCCGCCCGGCGCCGCGC
>NZ_JBSXMU010000217.1:0-2623 GCF_054073225.1 Teichococcus aerofrigidensis | reverse complement strand
CGGCTGGACGGGCGGGGCACGGCGCGCGCTACCGGCGCGGCGAGGGCGGCGGCCTGCGCCGTGCCGACCAGCCTCGGGCCGCCGGTCCCCCCGGCCATCAGCATGTCGGGCGCGCTCCGTCCGCGCTCGGAGAAGCCGCGGTCGAGCAGGGCCATGACGTGGTCGTCGCGCTCGCGGCTGCTGGCGCCGCCGAAGACCACGGCGACGAGCCGTGTGCCGCCGCGCTCCGCGCTGGCCGCGAGATTGAAGCCGCTGGCGCGGATATAGCCGGTCTTCAGCCCGTCGGCGCCGTCATACTCGGCGACGACGCGGTTGTGGCTGCGGATGGTCTGGCCGCCCCAGGTGAAGCTGCGTGCGCTGAAGTAGGCATAGCGCTGCGGGAAGTGGCGGATCAGCGCGCGGCTCAGGATGGCGATGTCGCGCGCCGTCGTCACCTGGTTGGCGTCGGGCAGGCCGGAGGCATTTCGGAAGCTGGTGCTGCGCATGCCGAGCGCGCGCGCCTGGCGGGTCATCATGCGGCCGAACTGCACCTCGCTGCTGCCCGAGAGATGCTCGCCCAGCGCCGCCGCCACATCGTTGGCGGACTTGGTGACCAGCGCCAGGATGGCGTCGCGCACCGTGATGCTGCTGCCCGGCTTCAGTCCGAGCTTCGAAGGTTCCTGCCCCGCCGCGTGACGGGAGACGCGGATCCGCGTGCCGGCGGACAGCCGGCCCTGCTCCATGGCCTCGAACACCATGTAGAGGGTCATCATCTTGGTCAGCGAGGCGGGATAGCGCGGCTCGTCGGCGTTGATGGCGAAGATCTCCTCGCCGGTCGCCACGTCCATCACCATGGAGGCGTAGCGGCTGCCGCCGATCTGCGCCTGTGCCGGCGCCGCCCAGGCGGCGGGCAGAAGCGCCGCCAGCAGCAGTCCTGCGGAGAGGGCGGATCGGCCTCTCCTCGCTCTGTCCAGAACATGTCGCAGCCACGCGCCCTGCCGCGCGGTCATGCCCCTTTCCGCCATGGCGTCAGTCCCCCGTTCCACGCCGAGCCCCGTGGGGCCCGTCATGCATCCCCAGCGCCCGCCTGGCGTGCCCGGGCGGACCAACACCGGCGCCGCAACCGCCCACGGACTTCCGAAGAAGACACGGGCGGCTCCCCAGCGGCGCCAGGTTGCGCGCAGCATGGCGAGGTCGCGCATGAGAAGAAAGCGCTTATGGTCTGATCCAGCACGAAAATTACTTTTTGTTGCTCACACTCCCGTCAGTTCGTAAGACGCGGTGAGACATGCCGGACGTGCCGCTCGACGCAGGGACGCGCCGTCTCCATCCCGCGCATCGGCGCCGCGACGGACGCGCTGCTTCCGGCGCGCCGCTTCCGGCGTCAGGCCGATGCGCGCGAGGATCGGAGCGGCGGGCGCGTCTTGTCGACGTGTCCCGGCGTGGTCCGGTCGATGGACGCCATGAGCCCGTGCACCGGAGAAAGCTGCGGCCCGCGCATCGCCTCTCACACCGCGCCGGTGACGGAGCGCCGCGCCGCACGGCATCGCCGTACCCCGCCGCGCGGTATCACCACGCCCTGCCGCGCGGTATCACCGCGACGCGTCGAAAGGGGCGTCGTGACGGGCACGGCGCGCGGTTCGGCGATTTCCAAACTCTGTAGGTGAGAGCGCCATCTTCGGGAGCGGTGTCGCTTTCCGGCCACGCGGGAGGCGCGTCTGAATCCCGGCGGCTGGAAATTTGCAACGAGATGCAACGGATTTCGTTGACAAGCCGATTGCGCGTGAAGATAGCGTGTTTCGCGCGCGCACCGGTTGGGCGCGATTCGCGGCGCCGCTGTCAGAGGAAGCCGACGGATCGGGAGGAAGCGATGCGCCGCGGTTCGGAAGGACATCGGGATGAGGCAAGCCGGCGCTGCCCGCGTATCCCGCGGCGATCGCCGGCGGGGAAGCGGTGGGTGTCAAACGGCTCGCGCCCTCATGGCCGTCATTGACGAATGATGGGCGCATGCTCTCGGAAGAGCGCAAGAAAAGAAGCTATCCGATGCGGAACAGCGGACATCGCTTCCCATCGCGGCCTGAACTCTGGGTAAGGAGATCCAGCACATGACCGACGAGACCGAAACCGGCCGCCCGCGCGCGCAAGCGATGGCGGTGGCCACCACCCGCCGCAGCAGCGGCACCACGCGCAAGGCGGCCACGACGCGCGGCGCGGCGAGCAAGACAGCCGCGAAGAGCTCCGGCACGGGCAAGAGCGGCAGCGGCGCGGCCAAGAAGGCGACGCCGGCCAAGAAGGCCACCTCCAGCCGGACGGCGACGGCGCGCAAGCCGGCCGCCGCCCCGAAGAAGGCGACCACGACCCGGAAGGCCACGGCAACGAAGACGGCGGCCGCGACGAAGAAGGCGGCTCCGGCCCGGAAGGCGGCCTCGTCCCGGACCACGGCGGCCCGGACCACGGCGGCCCGGACCGCGACGGCGGCGCGCAAGGCGGCTGCTCCGAAGACGGCCGCCACGACGCGGCGGGCGACGACGAAGGCGGCGGCGAAGCCGGCCCGCGCGACGGCGAAGGCGACGGCGACGAAGGCCGCGACAATGAGGAAGGCCGCCCCGGCCCGCAAGACCGCGGCCGCGACGCGCCGCGGCAC
>NZ_JBSXMU010000216.1:0-2668 GCF_054073225.1 Teichococcus aerofrigidensis | reverse complement strand
GTGCCGATGAGCAGCGCCATCCAGAGCGCGAGGACCAGCGCCGAGCCCGGGCGGCTAGGGCCGGGGCAGGGCATGGCCGCGGGTCTGGCGCAGGGGCGGCTCGCGCGGTGCCATGTTCAGCATGCGCAGCCGCAGCTCCTCCGTGGCGCGGCGCAGCTCCTCCGCGCTCTGCACCACGCGCGGCGTCAGCAGCACCAGCAGCTCCGTCCGGCGCCGGTCGCGGCTGCGGGTGCCGGTCAGGTCACGGATGATCGGGATGTCGAGCAGGTAGGGCAAGCCGGAGCGCGAGGTGCTGTCGGCCTCGCGGATCAGCCCGCCCAGCGCCACGGTCTCGCCCGAGGGCACGGAGACCACGGTGCGCAGCCGCCGCTGCTGGATGGTCGGGCTGTCGATGCCGCTGGTGGTGGTGGCCACCGCGTCCGAGACATCCTGGTCGACATCGAGCAGCACGCCGCCGGCGGAATTCACCCGCGGCGTGACATCGAGAGAGACGCCGGTGTCGCGCAGCGAGACCGAGTTGACGATCCGCGTGTCGGTGACGCCGCCGCCGGTGGCCTGCTGGGTGACGATCGGCACCGAGTCGCCCACGCGCAGCCGCGCGGTCTGGTTCGACAGCACCATCACCTGCGGCGAGGAGATCACCCGCACCTCGGTGACGCTGGCCAGCGCCTCCAGCACCGCCCCGGCATCGGCGCCGCCGGAATAGAGCAGGTTGAAGCCCGGGAAGCTCTGGGCGATCACGCCGGTCGCGGTCTGCGCCAAGGCGAAGCTGAAGCGGCCGGTTCGGAAGAACCAGGAGAGGCCGTATTCCAGCCCCTGGTTCAGCGTCACCTCGGCGATCACCGCATCGATCGCCACCTGGCTCGGGGGGCGGTCGAGCGCCATGACGGCGCGCTCCACCAGGCGCCAGTCGGTCTGGCTGGCATAGACGATCAGCGCGTTCTGCGCCTCGTCGGCGACGATGCGGACCGGGGCGGCGGGGAGGCCGCCCAGATCGCCGCCGCCGCCCCCTCCGGGCGGGAAGGCGGGCAGGCCGGCCCCCGGCCCGCCGCCCGGCAACGTTCCCGGCGGGGGGCCTCCCGGCAGCCCGGGCGCCGCGACGCTCCCAGCCCCCTGGCTCCCCCCCTGGCCTCCTCCCTGGGGCCCGCCCGGACCGCCCGGACCGCCCAGTGGCGCGTCGGTGATCGGCGCGACGCCGCCCGCCAGGGCCTGGGCGGCGGTCTGCCCCGGTGCCAGCAGCGCGCCGGCCTCGCCGCGCCCGCCGCCGCCCTGCAGCAACTGCCGCAGCGTCGCCGCCAGCTCGCTGGCGCGGACATACTGGACCGGATGCACGAAAAGCTGCGGCGCGTTGCCCATGCCGGCGGCGTCGAGCGAGCGCACCCAGCGGCGCACGCGCTCGAGCTGCTGCGGCTGCGTCGCCATGACCAGCACCGCGTTCAGCCGCGCCACGGGCACCACGCGCAGCCCCTCGCGCCCGCCGCCCTCGCTGGCGAAGAGGGTGTTCAGCTCCTGCGCCACCAGCGCGGCGGGCGCGGAATCGAGCGGCAGCAGGGCGAGCGACTGGTTGCGGATCCAGCCGACGTCGAAGCTCTGCGCCGCCTCCGCCAGGGTGGCGAGCTGCGGACCCGTGCCGGCGAGCAGCAGGATGTTGCGCGTCTCGTCCGCGGTGACGGAGCCGCCGCGCGGCGCCAGCGGCTGCAGCACGCGCTGGAGGTCGGCGGCGCGGGCATGGGTCAGCGGCAGGGCCAGGATGGCGAAGCCGGGCCCGGCGCGCACCCCCGGCATCCGCAGCGTCACCGGAGGGCCGGATTGCAGCGCGCTGTCGAGCGGCACGACGCGGTAGCCGCCGGCGCCGCGCAGCAGGGCGGCGCCATTCGCCTCCAGCGCCGATTCCAGCAGCGAGAGCGCGGCCTCCTCCGGCACCGGTCGCTGGGTCTGCAGCGTCACGCTGCCGCTGACACGGGGGTCGATGGTGTAGTCGGCGCCCAGCAGATCGCCCAGCACCGTCTGCACCACCTGCGGCAGCCCGGCCTCGACGAAGTTCAGCGTCACCATGCCGGTTCCCGCGGGGGCGAGGCCCGAGGGCGCGGCGCGCTGCAGGCCGCGCGGCTCGGCCGCGGGGTCGATCACCGTCGGGCGGCGCGTGGTGGCGGCGGAAGGCGGCGCGATGAAGCCGGGCGCCGCGACGGGCTGGTAGGGCAGGGGCCGCTGCCCGGCCGCCTGCAGCCTGAGCATGGCCTGGTCGAAGGCGGCCTGGCCGCGCAGCTCGGGCTCGCCGCAGGCCGCCAGCGGGGACAGCAGGGCCAGGGACAGCAGGGCCAGGGCGGGCCGGGCGCGGGGCCTCACATCCCCCCCATGACGGCGGCATTGGCGCCCAGGATGGCGTTCAGCGTGGTGAGCACGATGGCGGCGACCAGCCCGCCCAGCAGCAGGGTCACGCCCGGCACCAGCAGGACCAGAAGGCGTTCGGTGGCACGCTCGGCCTCCTCCTCATGGATGATCGCGACCTCCTCCAGCATCTCCCGCAGCCGGCCGCCCTCCTCGCCGATGCCGATCAGCGTGGTGGCCAGCGGCGGCAGCGCGGCCTCGGCCGCCAGGGCGGCCGCCCGCCGCGCGCCGCCGGACAGCCGATCGGCGGCACGGCGCAGCCCGGCGGCGATGGCGGCAT
>NZ_JBSXMU010000215.1:0-2822 GCF_054073225.1 Teichococcus aerofrigidensis | reverse complement strand
CCCCCCGCCCCCGCGCCCCCCCCCCCGCGACGGGCGGCCGCTGACGAAATAGCCGGCGCCCCGTCGCGCCTCCAGATGGCCCGAGGCCACCAGCCGCTCATAGGCCTCCGCCATGGTGTTCTTCGACACGCCCTGCTCCCGCGCGCCCTGGCGGATGGAGGCCAGGCGCGATCCCGGCCGCAGCTGCCGCCCCTCCATCGCCGCCACCAGCCGCGCGGCGATGCGCCCGGCCTTGGAGAGGGCCTTCCGCCCGCCCTGGCGGAACTCCGCCATCGGCCGAATGTCAGGCTGCCCGTCCGGCCCCTCGCGCATGCATCCCTCCCGCCGCCTCCGCTTCCGGGCGGAGGCAGGCCACACGGATGGTGACGCCTTCGGGGCCCGCCCGGAAGGGCGAAGGGCCGCCGCCTCAGCCCGCCTCTCCCGCCGGCTCCACGCTTCGCAGCAGCGACAGCGGGGCGTCCTCCTTGACCTCCTCCATCACCGCGTAGGTGCGGGTCTCCTTCACGCCCGGCAGGCTGAGGAGCACCTCGCCCAGGAAGCGGCGATAGGCGTTCATGTCCTTCAGCCGGACCTTCACCAGATAGTCGAAGCCGCCGGCCACCATGTGGCATTCCAGGACCTGCGGCGCGCGGTTCACCGCGCGAGCGAAGCGGCTGAAGGCATCCGGCGTGGTCTTGTCGAGCGACACCTCGACGAAGGCGAGCAGCCCGAAGCCGAGCTTGCGCGGATCGAGGCGGGCCGCGAAGCCGGTGACATAGCCCTCCTTCACCAGGCGGCGGAACCGCTCGCTGGTCGCCGTCGGCGAGAGGCCGATCTGCTCGGCCAGCTCCAGGTTGGTGATCCGGCCATCGCGCTGGATGATGTCCAGAATCCTGAGGTCAATCCGGTCCATGGCCGTATCTTTCGCGGCGATCTTGGCTGAGAGGGAGAATCATGCGGCAGAACCGGCCCGATGTCCCGTACTGATCCGCCCGCGCCTGCTCTAGCATCCCGCCGTCCCGCCGCCCTCCGGCGGGCAGCCCCGGAGCCCGCCATGCCCTCGTCCGAGATCCCCGGCGCGATGCCGCCCGCCGAACCGCCCTTCGCCGGGCTGGCGCGCGAGGCCGTGCCGCGCGATGCCCTGCGGCGGGCCGTCACGGCCGCCTGCCGCCGCCCGGAGAGCGCCTGCCTGCCGCCGCTGATCGAGGCCGCCCGCCTCGCGCCGGCCGAGCGGGAGGCGGCGCGCGCCCTGGCGCGGCGGCTGATCCTCGGCCTGCGCGCCCAGGCGCGCCGCGGCGGCGTGGAGGCGCTGGTGCAGGAATTCTCCCTCTCCAGCCAGGAAGGCGTGGCGCTCATGTGCCTGGCCGAGGCGCTGCTGCGCATCCCCGATGCCGGCACGCGCGACGCGCTGATCCGCGACAAGATCGGCGGCGGCGGCCAGGCCTTGGACTGGCGGCGGCATCTCGGCCACTCACCCTCGCTCTTCGTCAACGCCGCGACCTGGGGGCTGGTGGTGACCGGGAAGCTGGCCGCGACCAGCAGCGAGGCCGGGCTCGGCGCCGCGCTGACGCGGCTGATCGCCCGCGCCGGCGAGCCCGTGATCCGCCGCGGCGTCGATCTCGCCATGCGGATGATGGGCGAGCAGTTCGTCACCGGGCAGACCATCGAGGACGCGCTCGCGCGCAGCCGCGCCATGGAGGCGAAGGGCTTCCGCTACTCCTACGACATGCTGGGCGAGGCGGCGATGACGGCGGCCGATGCCGCGCGCTACCGCGCCGAGTACGAGCGGGCGATCGAGGCCATCGGCCGCGCCTCGGCCGGGCGCGGCCTCCTCGACGGGCCCGGCATCTCGATCAAGCTCTCGGCGCTGCATCCGCGCTACAGCCGGGCGCAGCGCGGGCGGGTGATGGCGGAGCTGCTGCCCATCCTGCTCGATCTGGCGCGGCGCGCGCGGCGCCACGACATCGGCCTCAACATCGACGCCGAGGAGGCCGACCGCCTGGAGATCTCGCTCGACCTGCTGGAGGCGCTCTGCGGCGACGCGGCGCTGCGTGGCTGGGACGGCGTCGGCTTCGTCATCCAGGCCTACCAGAAGCGCGCGCCCTTCGTCGTCGATGCCGTCATCGACATGGCGCGGCGCACGGGGCGGCGGATGATGGTGCGGCTGGTCAAGGGCGCCTACTGGGACAGCGAGATCAAACGCGCGCAGCAGGAGGGGCTCGCCGACTTCCCCGTCTACACGCGCAAGATCCACACCGATGTCGCCTATCTCGCCTGTGCCCGCCGGTTGCTCGCCGCGCCCGACGCGGTCTTTCCGCAATTCGCCACGCACAACGCCATGACGCTGGCCGCCCTGCACAGCATGGCCGGGCCGGAGCGCTACCGGCCCGGCCAGTACGAGTTCCAGTGCCTGCACGGCATGGGCGAGCCGCTCTACGAGCAGGTGGTGGGGCCCTCGAGGCTCGACCGTCCCTGCCGCATCTACGCGCCCGTCGGCACGCATGAGACGCTGCTGGCCTATCTGGTGCGCCGCCTGCTCGAGAACGGCGCCAATTCCTCCTTCGTCCACCGCATCAACGACCCCGGCATCCCGGTCGAGGCCCTGCTGGAGGATCCCGCCGAGGCCGCCGCCGCGCTCGACCCGCCCGGCCGGCCGCATCCGCGCATCGCGGCGCCGCGCGACCTGCTGGCGCCGCGCCGCAACTCCGCCGGCCTCGACCTCGCCGACGAGGACCAGATCGCGCGGCTGGCGGAGCTGCTGGGCGAGGGCGCGGCGGTGCCGCTGCACAGCGCGCCAGAGCCTGGCCAGGACGGGGCGGAAGGCCCTTCGCGGGAGGTCCGCA
>NZ_JBSXMU010000214.1:0-2825 GCF_054073225.1 Teichococcus aerofrigidensis | reverse complement strand
GGGGGGGGGGGGTGGGGGGGGGGGCGCCCGGGCCCCCCCCCCCCGGAGGCCCGTCCGGCTCCGGGCAGGCCGCGCCGCGCGGGGAGGCGGCGGATCGCCGCGGGCGGCCGCGCCTGGCCCCGCCCACCGCCCGCATCAGCCGTTCAGGATCGAGTAGATCGCCGCCGCGCTCTCCGCCGCGAAGCCGTTCTGCCCCCAGGAGAGGGGCTGCACCAGCGTCGCGACGCCACTGGCGCTGGCCAGGGCCTTGGCCTCGGCGACGCTCGACTGCGCCACGTAGCGGTCGAGCATCCTGGCGAGCTTGGTGGCGTCCTTGAAGTCGGCGATATCCATCCGCTTCTCCAGCGCCGCCTTCTGCTGGTCGACGTCGAGCCGGGCGAAGCTGTCGGGCAGGCCCAGCACGCCGCGCACCACGGCCGAGAGGTTGGTATCGGCCATGACGCTGTACCAGCTGGTGACCTGCGGCAGCATCCGCTTGGCATAGACCGCCTGGCGCAGCGTCTCGGAGGTGGCGCTGAGCGAGTCCTCGAAGGCCGCCTGGGTGTAGAGCTGCGCGATCTTCTCGACCACGGCGCTGTCGGCCACTTTCGGCCCGCCCTGCGCCGGCACCGCCGCCGCGCCGGCGACATTGCTGACCAGCGTGGCGCCGACCGAATCCTGCGCCGGCGTGAAGTCGATCTCCGCCACGCCGCGGGCCCTGGCATCGCTGAAGACCAGCGTGTCGCCCTGGGCGACGACGCGGATCGCCGTCGCGCCGCCATCGGCGCGGCGCAGCGCCGCCTGCAGCTTCGCCGCGATCGCGCCCGGTGTCCTGGCCTCGGTGAGCGGGACATCCTCCACCGTGACACCGCCGATGCCGCCCGAGAAGCTCAGGAAGCCGCGCGTCAGCCGCAGCCCCTCGATCCCGACCGTGGCGGTCGAGGGCATGGCGGGAAGCTCGGGGATGGCGAGGCCGCCATAGTTCAGGTCGCCGGCGATCGCCTGGTAGCGGCTGTCGGTCATGCGCGCGGCGACGGAGGTGCTGTCCGTCACGTCGCTGTTCAGCACCTTCCGCATCAGCCCTTCCATGCCGATCTGCGCGTCCAGCCCATAGGCCTTCAGCACCAGCGACTGCAGACGGTAGTCGGACAGCAGATCCTGCGCCGTCGCCTTGCTCGGCAGCCGCTCGCGCAGATAGGCGAGGTCGCGCTGCAGTTGCGGGTCCTTGCTGAAGGCCTTGAAATCGGCCGGGGTCCTGGTCTGCAGCAGCTTCCAGCCGGCCATGCCGGTGGGAAGGCCGATGCCCACCAGGCTGATGCCGCCGCTCATGCCTCGGCGGACAGCGGCGGCGGCGCCGGCTTCTCCGCCTCGGGATTGTAGCCGGCGGGCAGGCGCATCAGCACGCGGTTGGTCTCCGGGTCGCGCAGCTCGGAATAGAGCCGCATGGTCCTGCCATCCAGTTGCACGTTGAAGGTCGGCCCGGCGGGGACGACGCGCTGCTCGCGCTCGGCCGTCTGCGGCGCGGTGCCCGTGGCGGGCGGCGGGGTCTCGGCCTCGCGCCGGGCCGTGCCGGCCGGGCCGGTCTCGGTGGTGCGCGCGCCGGCGGGCGGGATGGGTTCGATCATGTCGGTCTTCCTGTTCTCTGCGGACTGTTCTGCGGAAGGGCTTCTCCCAGGGCGATGGCGGGACCGGCGATCAGGCCGGGCGGGCCTCGGGCGCCCGGTTCCGGGTGGCGAGGCGGTGGGGCTGCGGCGCCGGCCCTGCCAGGCCGGAAGGGACGGGGCCGGAAGGGACGGGGCCGGAAGGGACGGGGCCGGGACGGGCGGGGCCGGCATGGGCCGGGACGGGCTCGGCGGCCGGGCCACGGCGGAAGCGCTCCGGCGGCGGCAGGTCGAGCAGCGCGGATTCGTAGAGCACCAGGTCGCGCAGGGCGGAGAGCGCGCGGTAGGTGTTGCCGGCGCGCATCTGCGTCTCCGCCTCGTCGAGCTGGCGCAGGTGCTCGGGCTTGACGAAGGCGCCGCGCAGGCGCGCCATCTGCTCGTCGAAGGCCGCCATCGAGCCCAGCGCGGGCTGGGCGCCGAGCAGCACGTTCTGCGCGGCGAAATAGGCGCGGCGCACCGGGGTGGTGGCGTCCTCGGGCAGCAGCACGTCCTTCTCGCGGACGATCTGCGCCTGGGTCTCGACCATCAGATAGGCGCGCCGCTCGCCATTGGTGACGACGGCGCCGTTGATGAACAGCCGCTCGCCCGGGGCGAGCTTCAGGATCAGCGACATCAGCCTGCTCCGGCGGGGGCCGTGCCGGCGGGGCGGAGCCCGGCCATGACGGCGCGGTTGACATCGATCAGCGCGGCGGGCGCCTTGCTCTCGCGCGCCACGCGGTCGCTTTCGGCCAGCACCCAGCGGGCCAGCGAGATCAGGCGGGCCTTGACCGTGTCGGCGAAGGCATTGCCCTCGGCGGCGAGATCGGCCGCGAAGGCGATCCAGACCATGCGGTTCTCGTGCAGGGCGCTGGGCAGGGCGGCGGGGCCGGCGGCGGGATCGGCCGCGGCCTCCAGCAGCGCCGTGGCGCGGGCCAGGACGCGATACTCGATCTCGCGCGGGTCCTCGGTCTGCCGGATGGCAGAGCCATAGGCGGCGGCGATGCCGCGCGGCCGCAGCAGGGGCGCGGGGCGGAGGGTGTCCTGAGCGACGCTCAACATCGGATTCTTCCTTGGTCACGCCGGCCGGCTTTGCCGGGAAGGCGCGGTGGCCTCGGGCAGCGGGTCGTCGGGGCGCGGGGGGGGGGGGCCCCCCCCCCCCCCCGGCCCGGCGACGTGGTTGCTCAGCCCTTGAGCTCTTCCGGAACC
>NZ_JBSXMU010000213.1:0-2830 GCF_054073225.1 Teichococcus aerofrigidensis | reverse complement strand
GGAGGAGGCGCCGCCGCCACCGGAGCTGGGCCGGGAGATCGACCGGGTCGCGCGGATCTGCGCCGGCTTCGCGGCCGGCGTGGCGCAATCCGTGCCGCCGGCCCCGGCCGCCGCGGCGACCGGGGTCGCGCCGGGCTGGCGGCACTGCGCCGAGCAGCTCCAGGCGGTCGCGGAGGTGCTGGCGGTCCTGGGCACGCCGAGCACGCCCGCCCGCGGCTGAGACGCGCGGCCGGGAGCGGCCACCTTGGCGCCGCCGCGCCGGATTGCTCTACTGCCTTCCGGCGGCGCCTTTGGGGAGCCGGAACCGGAGACAGACATGCCGCTGCGACGCTGGGTGATGCCGATCGGACTGGCCGCCGTGGTCCTGGCGGGCGGCGGCTATCTCGGCTGGCGGCTGCTCCTGCGCGAGCCCGCGCTGCCCTCCTTCATCGCCGCCACCAACGGCCGCATCGAGGCGGAGCAGATCGACATCGCCAGCAAGATCGCCGGGCGGGTGCTGGAGGTCACGGTCGAGGAAGGCCAGATGGTCGAAGCCGGCGCCGTGGTCGCGCGGCTCGATGACCGCACCCTGCGGGCCCGGCTGCTCGCCGCCGAGGCGCAGGTCCTGGAGGCGCGGCAGGCGGTGGCGGCGGCGGAGGCCGAGCAGCTGCGCGCCGCCAGCACACGCCAGCTCGCCCAGACCGAGCTGGCCCGGACCCAGGAGCTGTCCCGCCGCGGCTTCGCGCCGGCCGAGCAGCTCGATCAGCGCCGCTCGACGCTGGAGGTGGCCGAGGCCACCGTCGCCACCGCCGAGGCGGGCCGGCGCCGCGCCGAGGCCAATCTCGCCGCCGCCGAGGCCAATGCCGCCGAGGTGCGCACCCTGCTGGACGACACCGTCCTGACCGCGCCGCGCACCGGCCGCGTGCTCTACCGCCTGGTGCGCAGCGGCGAGGTGGTCTCGGCCGGGGGGCGTGTGGCGACCCTGATCGACCCGACCGATGTCTCGATGATCATCTTCCTGCCCGCCGCCCAGGCCGGGCGCCTGACCTATGGCGCCGAGGCCAGGCTGGTGCTGGACCCGGTCCCGGACTACGTGCTGCCGGCCAGCGTCAGCTTCGTCGCCCCTGAGGCGCAGTTCACGCCGCGCCAGGTCGAGACGGCGCAGGAGCGCGGCAACCTGATGTTCCGGGTCAAGCTCCGCCTGCCGCCGGATCTGCTGAGGGCGCATGTCGATCAGGTGAAGGGCGGGGTGCGCGGCCTCGGCTATGTCCGGCTCGATCCGGCGCAACCCTGGCCGCCCCGGCTGGAGGTCCGCCTGCCGTGAGCGGCGCGGGCGCGGCGCCGCCATCCTCCATTCTCCCGCCGGCCGCCGCGCTGCACGGGGTGCGGCACCGATACGGCGAGGTGGTGGCGCTGGATGACATCGGCCTCGAGGTGCCTGCCGGCGTGATGGCCGGGCTGGTCGGGCCCGACGGCGTCGGCAAGTCCACCCTGCTCGGCCTGCTGGCGGGGGTGCGGCGGCCGCAGCAGGGGGAGATCTCGGCGCTCGGCGCCGACCTGCGCGACCGCGCCGCCCTGACCGGCCTGCGGCGGCGCGTCGCCTACATGCCGCAGGGGCTGGGGCGGAACCTCTATCCGGTGCTCTCCATCGCCGAGAACATCGACTACTTCGCCCGGCTTTTCGGCCAGGGCGCGTCCGAACGCCGCGAGCGCGCGGCGGAGCTGATGCAGGCCACCGGCCTCGCGCGCTTCGCCGCCCGCCCGGCGGGCAAGCTCTCAGGCGGGATGAAGCAGAAGCTCTCGCTCTGCTGCGCCCTGGTGCGCGACCCGGACCTGCTGATCCTGGACGAGCCCACCACCGGCGTCGATCCGCTGTCCCGCCGCCAGTTCTGGGCGCTGATCGGCCGGCTGCGCGCCCGCCGGCCGGGCATGAGCGTGCTGGTCGCCACCGCCTACATGGACGAGGCCCAGCGCTTCGACTGGCTGGCGGCGCTCGATGGCGGGAAGGTCATCGCCACCGGCAGCCCGGCCGGGATCCTCGCCCGCACCGGGACGCGCAGCCTGGAGGAGGCCTTCATCGCCCTGCTGCCGGAGGCCCGGCGGAAGGGCCACCGCCCCGTGGTCATCACCCCGCCGCCGCCGCCCCGGCCCGGGGAGGGGCCGGTGATCGAGGCGCGCGGCCTGACCAAGCGCTTCGGCGACTTCACCGCGGTGGATCATGTCGACCTCCGCATCCATCGCGGCGAGATCTTCGGCTTCCTGGGCTCCAACGGCTCGGGCAAGAGCACGACCATGCGCATGCTCTGCGGCCTGCTGCCGGCCAGCGAGGGGGAGGCGAGGGTGCTGGGTCAGCGGCCCGGTGCCGGCGGCGACGCGCGGCGGCAGGTCGGCTACATGTCGCAGGCCTTCTCGCTCTATGGCGAACTGACGGTGCGGCAGAACCTCGCGCTGCATGCGCGCCTCTTCCATCTTCCGGCGGCGCGGGGCGCGGCGCGCATCGCCGCCGTGATGCGGGACTTCGACCTCGAGGCGGTGGCCGATGCCGCGCCGGAATCCCTGCCGCTGGGCGTGCGGCAGCGGTTGCAGCTCGCCGCCGCCGTGGTGCATGAGCCGGCGCTGCTGATCCTGGACGAGCCGACCTCCGGCGTCGATCCGGTGGCGCGCGACCTGTTCTGGCGCCACCTGCTGCGGCTCTCGCGCGAGGATGGCGTCACCATCTTCATCTCCACCCACTTCATGAACGAGGCCGAGCGCTGCGACCGGATCTCGCTGCAGCATGCCGGGCGCATCCTGGCCATGGGGGCGCCGCGCGCGCTGGTGGCCGAGCGCGGCGCCGCCACGCTGGAGGA
This sequence comes from Teichococcus aerofrigidensis, assembly GCF_054073225.1. NCBI lineage: Bacteria > Pseudomonadati > Pseudomonadota > Alphaproteobacteria > Acetobacterales > Roseomonadaceae > Roseomonas > Teichococcus aerofrigidensis. The sequence goes on along the minus strand of NZ_JBSXMU010000213.1, from coordinate 2 downwards.
GG
>NZ_JBSXMU010000212.1:0-2871 GCF_054073225.1 Teichococcus aerofrigidensis | reverse complement strand
TTTGGGTCTGGCGGCGCGGGGCGGCGCGGGGGGTTACGCGGCCGGGCGCGGCCACCTGGACGAAGCAGCGCAACAGGTCGAGGTCGAGATCGGGCAGGCGCATGGGCGGAGGCTAGAGCAGATCCGGCCCGGAGGGAATTCTCTCGCCGGCGGAAGACATCCGCCAAAACAAGGGACTAGGGCGAAGATCCGGGCTCGGGCGAGGCGGGGGCGGCCTGCGCCGCGTCATAGCGCCGCTGGGCCGCCAGCACCGCCCCGATATGGCTCTCCGCCCAGTCGCGCAGGGAATCGAGCGTGGCGGCCAGGGTACGCCCCAACGGCGTCGCGGCGTATTCCACCGTCACCGGCACGGTGGGGAACACATGCCGCGACACCAACCCGTCCCGCTCCAGCCGCCGCAGCGTCTGCGACAGCACCTTCTGCGAGATCCCGGTGCGCCGGCGCAGCGTGGCGAAGCGCGTCGGCGCCGCCGCCAGCGTGACCAGGAGCATCACGGTCCATTTGTCGGCGATCCGGTCGAGCACGAGCCGGGTCGGGCATCGCGGATCGTAGAGGTCACCCTGCATGGGGCGGTTTCCTCGGGGTAACGCGGTGCGTCCAAGGTGCCTTCTTTACAGCACCTCACCGCAGGTTATCTGGTTTCCATCAGATACCACGGCGAAGGGACAGACCGCCATGCACATCGCCCTCATCGGCGCCTCCGGCCAGGCCGGCGCCCGCATCCTCCAGGAACTGGCGCGGCGCGGCCATTCCGTCACCGCCATCGCCCGCGATCCCGCCCGCATCGCCGCCGCCCCGGGCGTGACGGCCGTGGCCGGGGACCTGTTCGATCAGGCGGCACTGGCCGAGCGGCTGGCCGGCCACGCGGCCGTCATCAGCGCGGTGCATTTCACGGCCAGCGATCCGGAGAAGCTGATCGGGGCCGTCCGGCAGGCCGGCGTGCCGCGCTATCTGGTGGTGGGGGGCGCCGGCAGCCTGGAGGTGGCGCCCGGCAAGCGCCTGCTGGACAGCCCCGACTTCCCCGCCGCCTATCGCGCCGAGGCCGAGGGCGGCGCCGCCTTCCTGGCCCGGCTGCGGCAGGAGGAGGCGCTGGACTGGACTTTCCTCTCCCCCTCCGCCGACTTCCATGCCGGCGAACGCACCGGGCGCTTCCGCCTCGGCACCGACCAGCTCCTCGTGGCGGCGGACGGCCGCAGCCACATCAGCTTCGAGGACTTCGCCGTGGCCCTGGTGGATGAGGTGGAGGCGCCGCGCCACAGCCGGGCGCGCTTCACCGTCGGCTACTAGAGCGGATCCCGATCAGGGGAAGCGCCTGATCGGGTGGGGATGCTCGCAAAACGACGGGGCCGGCCGGAGCCGGCCCCGGAAGAGGGGTCAGATATCCTCCTCGAAGCCGCCATCCTCGTAGCCCGGATCGTCGGCATAGCCGCCCTGATCCTCCACCGGCGTGGCGTCCTGCCCCCAGCCGGAGGAATCGGCGGCCGGCACGGCATCCTGCTGGCCCGGATCGGTCCACGGGCTGGAGGCCGGCACCGCCTCCTCGGCGAAGGCGCCGGCCGCATCCGTGGCCTGGGTGGCGGCCTCGGCCGCGCCCCCCGAGAAGGCGCCCATCAGCATGTTCCCGAGCACCATGCCGCCCGCGACACCCGCCGCCGTGGTCAGCGCCGAGCCGAGGAAGCCCGAGCCGCGGCCCTGCTGCATCATGCCCGGGTTCATGGGCTGCGGCGGCTGAACCGGCTGTGGGCGCGGCGTCATCGGCACCGGGCGCTGCTGCTGCTGGCCGCCGCCGAACATGCCGCCGAACAGCCCGCCCCGGCCCTGCGGCTGCTGCTGCGCCGCCTGGGCCTGGCGCTCGCTGTTCTCCAGCTGCCACTCCAGCTCCTGGATGCGGTTCTGCGCCTGCACCAGGGCGTGCTCCTGCACGAAGGCCGTCTGCGTCAGGCGGTAGCGCGCCTCCGGGTAGCGGGCGAACAGGTCAGCGATCAGCCGATCAGACTCGGGATCGACCGGCGGCAGGGGCGGGCGGGACTGGGTGGCCGGCACGCTGCTGCCGCCCCAGGGCGAGGCCGCCGGCTGCGAAGCGGAGACCCCCGCCATGCGCTCGACGAAGGCGGTGATGATGCGGCGTTCTTCTTCGGTCATATCAGATCCCCGGACGGGGCCTTTCCCAGACTAGGTTGCCTCGCGCGCCACCCGACCCGCAGGGGGACCGGCGCATGGCGAGCAGGCCATGCGTGTGGCGCGGTGCTGGCATCTGGACCAACCGCCACCGTCTTTCAAGGCCGCGTTAAATTCCGGCCATGTTTTGTCACGCAAATCTCTCCCCGGCTGCCGATCGCTACCCGCGGCGAAGCCCCAGCCGGCCGAACTCGATCACCGGGCAACGGTCCATGACCGCGATCAGCCCCGCCTGCCGGGCCCGCTCCGCCGCCGCCGTGTCGACGACGCCGAGCTGCATCCAGACCACCCGCGCGCCCTGCGCGATGGCCTCGTCCACCACCGCCCCGGCCTCCTCGCTGCGGCGGAAGATGTCCACCATCTCCAGGGGCCCCGCCGCCTCCAGCGAGGGCGCGACGGTGGCGCCGTGCAGGCTCTGCCCGGCCAGGCCCGGATTGACCGGCACCACCGCATAGCCCTGCCGGACCAGGAAGCCGGTGACCTCGTGCGAGGGCCGCGCCGGATTGGCCGAGGCGCCGACCACGGCGATGTGCCGGGTGTTCAGCAGGATGTCGCGGATGGTGTCGTCGCTCAGCCCGTCGATGCTCATGGGAACCTCCGTGTGCCTTCGGGGGCAACGCCGGGCCGGGCGGAAGGGTTCCCCCCCGCCCGGCGGCCGGGGCGCGCGGGGGCGGGCCGATGGCGGATCAGTGC
>NZ_JBSXMU010000211.1:0-2872 GCF_054073225.1 Teichococcus aerofrigidensis | reverse complement strand
GGACCGGCGCAGGCGCAGGAGCAGCTGCGCACGGCGATGGCGATGGGGGCGGATCCATGCCTGCTCCATTGGGAGGGCTTCTGGTCGTCGCACTGGAGCAGGCCGTCGCGGCTCCCATGTGCACCATGCGTCTCGCCGATGCCGGCGCGCGCGTCATCAAGATCGAACGCGAGGAAGGCGACACGGCGCGCCCCTACGACAAGGCCGTCAGAGGTGTCAGTGCCTACTTCGCCTGGCTGAACCGCGGCAAGGAGAGCATCGCCCTCGATCTGAAGGGCAAGGACGATCTTGCGCTGGCGGAGCGCATGATCGCGAAGGCGGATGTCTTTGTGCAGAACCTCGCGCCTAGCGCCACGGTCCGGCTGCGGAGTGGCGCCGGTTCTGTGCTGGCGTGATCCAACGGCCGGATCTGATCGCCGACCCGCGCTTCGCGGACAACCCCTCCCGCGTGATCAACCGCGAGGCGCTGACCGCCGAGATCGCCCGGATCTTCGCTGCCCAGACGCGCGCCGAGATGGTGTCGCGGCTGGAAGGGCATCAACTGGCCTGGGCGCAGGTTTCCTCGGTGTCCGATCTCGTGAACCATCAGGCTCTGACGCGGTTGGAGGTCGATCTGGGCAATGGGCAAAGCTGCTCCATGCCGACCTCACCCATGCTGCCCGTCGAGAAGGCGGGGCGCGTGCCGGGGCTTGACGAGAAAGGCGAAGCCATCCGGCGGGACTTCATGGCCTGAGCGGAACGGCCGGCATGATGCGCGAGCGGCGGAGTAAGGTTCTCTCGCCACCCTGGCTGACGGAGGGCGGCTTCCCGCCCGCCGCGCCTTGGATGACGCCCGCGGGTCGGTTCATGTCGGCAGGAGGTGATCGTCATGACATTCGCCACGGCGACCACCGCCATTCCGCTGCACCGGCAGAACGGCCTGCGCGTCATCGCCCACGGCGGAACCGAGCCGATCGAGATGCTGCCCGGCATCCCGCCCATCAGCGGCACGGTGCAGGGCTATTCCAGTCAGGAGTGGCAGGGCATCTTCGCGCCGGCCGGCATGCCCGGCCCGATCCTGGGCCGGCAGAGCGAGAGCCTCTCCGCCGTCCTGTCCGACCCCGCCATCGTCGAGCGGTTCACCCGGCTTGGCGCGCGGTCCCGGGCGGAGACGCGTCAGGAGTTCGCGGCCTTCATCCGCGAGGAGGCCCGGCGCATGGCCGCCCAGATCAAGGAGGCCGGCACCGCGCGGCAGGCCGCGCGGTGCCGGCGCGCCGGCAGTCCTCCGGGGTCGTCGCCACTACCCTTCCGGGGCCGTTCGCTCACGGCCACCCCACCCCGCCCGTCTGCCCATAGATCTGCCCCGTCGTGTAGCTCGATGTGGCCGCCGCCAGCTCGACATAGACCGAGGCCAGTTCCACCGGCTGACCGGGGCGGCCCAGGGGCGTCGTGGTGCCGAAGGTCCGCAGGCCCTCCTCCGTCTGGCCGCCGCCAACCTGGAGCGGGGTCCAGAAGGGGCCGGGGGCGACGCCGTTGACGCGGATGCCCTGGGCGATGACCTGCTTCGCCAGGGCCCGGACAAAGGCCTCGTTGGCGGCCTTGGTGCAGGCATAGTCGATGATGTTCTCCGAGGGGCGGTCGGCGTTCACCGAGCTGGTGACGATGATGGCGGCGCCGGGCGGCAGATGCGGCAGGGCCGCCTGGGTCAGCCAGAACATGGCATAGACATTGGTCTTCATCGTCTGGTCGAGCTGCTCGGCGGAGATATCGGCCAGCCTGGTCTGCGCGTGCTGATAGGCGGCGTTGCTGACCAGGATGTCGAGACCGCCGAGCTGTTCCCGGGCCTGATCCACCAGGCGGGCGCAGAAGGCCTGCTCGCGCAGGTCGCCGGGGATCAGCACGGCCTTGCGCCCGGCCTCGCGGATGTGGCGGGCGACATCCTCGGCGTCCGACTGCTCGGCGTCGAGATAGTTGATGGCGACATCGGCGCCCTCGCGGGCATAGGCGATGGCGGCGGCGCGGCCGATACCGGAATCGCCGCCGGTGATCAGGGCGCGGCGGCCGGCGAGGCGGTTGCTGCCGCGGTAGGAGGTTTCGCCGCAATCGGGGATCGGGTCCATCCTCGATTGCAGGGCCGGCCAGGGTTGGGACTGCACCTTGAAGGGCGGCTTCGGGAAGCGCCCGCGCGGGTCGGCCAGAAGGGCGGGGCCGGTCGGGGGGGGGGTGGTCGCCGGCGGCGCCTGGGCGCGGGCCGGCGCGGCGGCCAGGGTGCCGGCGGCCAGGCCGGTGGCGGCGAGGCCGCGGACGAGGTCGCGGCGGGAGGCGGGGGGCGTATCGGTCATCGGGCGGCTCCGCGAGAGTGGGCTCTGGCGGAAACGCCGGGCGGCGGCGGAGGTTGGGCGTCCCTGTCCGCGTCTTCGACGAAGGGAAGGATTGTTTCGCCGGAAACTGCCCGTTAAGGTTGTTCATGACCTATAGCTGGACAACCATTGACAGTCCGGACGACCTTCGCCTGGGCGAGGTCATGCCGGCCTGGTTCGCCGGGCGCATGATGGCCGATGCCTGGATCTTCGGGCTGCTGCTGACGACCGGGCAGACCATGCTGATCCGCAGGATCGATGCGGTGCATCTGGCGACGCGGGCCGGGGAGGCGTTGCTGGATGTGGAGCTGGTGGAGGGGCCGGCGCCGGATGTCGCGATGCCCGGACCGTATGTGACGGGGCCGCCGGGGCGGCCACTGGCCACGGTGAACCTGCGCCACGTGGTCGCCGCCTTCGAGGTGATGGCGCGGGAGGATGACGCGGCGGGCGAGGAGGAGTAGGGGGGCGGGGGGGGGGGGGGGGGGGGGGGGGCGCCCCGCGGCGGGGCGGGGGGCGGGGGGGGGGGGGGGGGG
>NZ_JBSXMU010000210.1:0-2941 GCF_054073225.1 Teichococcus aerofrigidensis | reverse complement strand
ACCCGGACTGCGGCCAGGCCGGCGGCGGCGGGACCGGCGGCGCCACGACACGCGGTGGCTCGCGCTCGGAGCGGCCGGCCACGAAGGAGGGGGGCTCGACCCAGTCCTCCGCCACCGCCGGGCGGCGCGCGGCGAGCGCCGGCTCCTGCAGCCGCATCGCCAGTTCCCGCAATTCGGCCTGGATCTCGTCGAGCTGCACCTCCAGCGCCTCGAGCCGGGACTTCACGCCGAAGACGCTGAACGGCATCAGCAGGAAGGCCGCGGCGCAGAGCAGGCCGAGGGTGAGCAACAGCAGGCCGGTCCATTCCGGCATGCCGGGGATCGCCAGGCTGGCGGTCAGGCTCCGCAACTCGTTCATGGTTCAGCCGCCAAGGTTCACCCTCCGGTCACGCTCATGTGGCGCCCGACCGCGGGGCGGCTGTGGCGCCGGTCGATGACGAAGTCATGGCCTTTCGGCTTGCGGGCGATGGCGGCCTCGATCGCCTCGCGCAGCCCGGCCTCGTCCACCGCCGGGTCGCGCAGGAGGGCGCGCAGATCCGCCGCGTCCTCCTGCCCGAGACACATATACAGCGTGCCGGTGCAGGTGAGGCGGACGCGATTGCAGCTTTCGCAGAAATTGTGGGTCATCGGGGTGATGAAGCCGAGCCGGCGGCCGGTCTCCTTCACCACCATGTAGCGGGCCGGTCCGCCGGTCGCGTAGTCCGTGTCCTCCAGCGTCCAGGTCTCCCGCAGGCGGCGACGCACCAGGGAGAGCGGCAGGTACTGGTCGGTGCGATCCTCGCCGATCTCGCCCATCGGCATGGTCTCGATCAGCGTCAGGTCGAAGCCGTGCTCGCCGCACCAGGCGATCAGCCGGTCGAACTCGTCCTCGTTCACGCCCTTCATGGCGACGGCGTTGATCTTGATGGCCAGGCCCGCCGCACGGGCGGCGAAGATGCCGTCCAGCGTCTTCTCGATGTCGCCCCAGCGGGTCAGCGCCCGGAAGCGCGCCGGATCGAGGGAATCGAGGGAGACGTTCAGACGGCGGACGCCGGCGGCGTAGAGGCCCTCGGCATGCTTCGCGAGCTGGGTGCCGTTGGTGGTGAGCGTCAGTTCGCGCAGGGCGCCGGGACCGATGCGGGCGCCGAGGTTGCGGATCAGCGACATCACGTCGCGCCGGACCAGCGGCTCGCCGCCGGTCAGCCGGATCCGCTCGACGCCCAGGCCGATGAAGGCGCCGCACAGCCGCTCCAGCTCCTCGAGGCTGAGGATCTGCGCCTTGGGCAGGAAAGTCATGTCCTCCGCCATGCAGTAGACGCAGCGCAGGTCGCAACGGTCCGTGACGGAGACGCGGAGGTAGCTGATCCGCCGGCCGAACGGATCGATCATGGCGAGGGGCACTCCTGGGGCATGCGGGTCCACCCCATTTGGGCCGCCCCGCCCCTCCGCTGCAACCCCCCCCGCTGCAACCCCCTCCGCCGCCGTCCCCGCCTCAGCCGAGCAGCGCGAAGCTCCCGGCCCCGACCAGGGCGACGAGGGCGAGGCGGCGGTACCATTGCACCGGGATGACATGGAAGAGCCGGGCGCCGACCGGCACGCTGCCCAGCAGCACCGGCAGCATCAGCGCCGTCAGCACCAGCACCGGCCCGCCGATCAGCCCGCCCCAGAGCGGCGGGATGACAGCGGCGATGCCGAGCAGGCCGAAGTAGAGGATCAGGTTGGCGCGGTGCTGCGCCGCCGCCTCCGGCCCGGACAGCAGATAGAGGATGACCGGCGGGCCCGACATGCCGGTGGCGCCCTTCATCAGCCCGGAGACGGTGCCGATGACGAGGTTCAGCGACAGCGGCCGCTTGCCGTGATAGCGCCAGGGCGACATCAGCAGCAGGCCGAAGACCAGCACCATCAGGCCGATGGCGCGGCGCAGCGTGCCGGCCTCGGCGACGAAGAGCACCCAGGCCCCGAAGGGCGTGGCCAGGATGGCGGCGCCGCCGAGCGAGAAGATCACCCGCCGGTTGGCCAGCGCCACGGCGCGCGGCAGCAGATAGGCGGAGACGAAAAGCTCCATGACCAGCATCACCGGGACGCCGACGCGCGGCCCCCAGAGGGTGGAATAGACCGGAGCCAGCAGGATGGCGGTGCCGAAGCCGGAATAGCCCCGCATCAGCCCGGCGATGACGGTGGCGAAGACCGCGACCCCCACCTCCCAGCCGCCGAGCAGGGGCGCCACCTGCGCCCAGGCGGCCGCGATCACGGCGCGTCCAGCACGTCGAGGGCCACCTGCGCGGCGTTGATCAGCAGCTTGCCGGCATGCTCGAAGTTCACCGTGACCCGTTCGCCGACCACGGACTGCACCTGTCCCACCCCCCATTCCGGGCGCTGCGGATGGCGGACCAGCATTCCAGGTTCGAGCGGGAGTCGCATGGCGGCCAGGGTGGCGGCGAAGCGCCGACCGGGCTAGGGAGACGACGTTCACGGAAGCGTGATTCTTAACCGTATCTTAGGCAGGATGCGGCTAGCGCGGCCTTACGGACCCGGCATGAGGAAGCCCCCTTGATGAACAGCGAATCGAGCCTGGCGCAGGACCTCTGCGCCCGGCTGTGCCATGACCTCGTTGGCCCGCTCGGCACGATCGGCGGGGCCATGAGCCTGCTGGGCGAGGACCCGGAGGCCGCCGGGCTGGCGCAGGACGCGGTGGCCGAGATGCGGCGGCGGCTGAGCTACTGGCGCGCCGCCTGCGGCGCCGGCACCGGGCCGCTGGCGCTGAGCGAGATCGCGACCCTGCTGGACGGCATGCTGGCCGGCGGCCGCGCGCGGTTCGACCTGGGCCCGATGCCGCGGGACCGGGTGCTGCCCGCGCCGGTGGCGCAGCTGCTGCTGGTGGCCGCCATGCTGGCGGGGGAGGCGGTCTCGCGCGGCGGCGTCGTGCATCTCGAGCCGGGCGCGGCCGCGGAGGCGCTGGTGC
>NZ_JBSXMU010000209.1:0-2971 GCF_054073225.1 Teichococcus aerofrigidensis | reverse complement strand
CAACACCACCGAGCGCAGCCAGTCCGTGCTGAGCACGCTGGAGCGCCTGCGCGCCAGCCAGCAGCAGAACCAGCCGCCCCGCGCCCGCCCCTCCGAGGCCGCGGGCCGCCCGGCCGCCGGTGGCGGCGCGCCCAGCGGCACGGCCCTGCTCACCGCCGGCGAGCGCCAGGGCGTCGCCGACAAGATCAGCGAATGCTGGTCGGTCGATGGCGGCATGATGGGGATCGACCAGATCACGGTCGAGGTGCGGGTGGACATCGACCAGGGCGGGACCATCCGCAATGTGCGCCCGGCCGGCGGCACGCCGGGCGACCCGCGCGTGCGCGCCGTGTACGAAAGCGCGCGCCGCGCGTTGCTCGATCCGAAGTGCAGCCCTTTGCCTCTACCCCGCGAGAAGATCCTGTCACTCAACAACACGGTCTTCCGCTTCAGCCCGAGGGGACTCGTCCGATGACCCAGCAGAACATTCTCTTCTCCCGCCGCCTCGCCCTGATGGGCGGGGCCGGCCTGCTGGCCGCGCCCTCCCTGGTGCGGGCCCAGGCGCCGGCGCCCGGCGGCGTCTCGGCGGCCGGCCAGACCATCGACATCACCCGCGCCCGCACCGATCCGATCCCGATCGCGCTGCCCGACTTCGCCGGCTCCTCGCCGCAGGCGCAGCAGCTCGGGCGCAACATCATCCAGGTGATCACCAACAACCTGCGCAATTCCGGCCTGTTCCGGCCGCTCGACCGGGGCGCCTACATCCAGTCGGGCGAGGCCGCGGCTGCCGGGCCGCGCTTCCAGGACTGGCGGGTCATCGGCGCGCAGGCGCTGGTCACCGGCCGGGCCGAGCCGCAGGGGGACCGTGCGCGCATCGAGTTCCGTCTCTGGGAGGTCGGCTCCGAGCAGCAGCTGCAGGGCACCGCCTACACCGCGGCGGCCAACAACTGGCGGCAGATCGCGCATGTCATCTCGGACGTGATCTATGAGCGGATGCTGGGCGAGAAAGGCTATTTCGACACCCGCATCGTCTATGTCGCCGAGACCGGCCCGCGCGATCGCCGCACCCGGCGCCTGGCCATCATGGACCAGGACGGCGAGAACAACCGCTTCCTGACCGATGGCAGCTTCCAGGTGCTGACCCCGCGCTTCCATCCGAACGCGCGGCAGATCGCCTTCATGTCCTATGCCAACAACCAGCCGCGCGTGTACCTCTTCGACCTGAACAGCGGCCGGCAGGAGGTGCTGGGCAACTTCCAGGGCATGACGCTCTCGCCCCGCTTCAGCCCGGACGGGCGCAGCGTGGTGCTCTCCTCGGCGCGCGGGGGCGATGCCAATATCTTCGTGGTCGACCTCGCCTCCCGCCGCGAGCGGCAGCTGACCTCCGGCGGCGGGCTCGACGTCTCGCCGAGTTTCTCGCCGGACGGCACGCAGATCGTGTTCAACTCCGACCGCGGCGGTGACCAGCAGCTCTATGTCATGGATGCCAACGGCGGCGGCGTCCGGCGCATCTCCTTCGGCAATGGCCGTTACGCAACGCCCGTCTGGTCGCCGCGGGGGGATCTGATCGCCTTCACCCGCATCTCCGGCGGCCGCTTCGGCATCGGCGTGATGCGCCCCGACGGCTCGGGCGAGCGCATCCTGTCCGAGGGCTGGAGCATGGAGGGCCCGACCTTCGCGCCGAATGGCCGCGTGCTGGCCTTCTACCGCGAGAGCCAGGCGCGCGACACGCGGGGCGGCGGCTACGCGGCCCGGCTCGCCATGATCGACATCTCCGGCTTCAACGAGCGCCAGGTCATCACGCCGACGGACGCGACCGATCCGAGCTGGTCGCCGCTGCTCTCCTCCTGAGGCGGGGCCGGGCCGGACGCCCTTGATTGTAAGTAAGGACTTACAGAGTGGCGACGAGGACTTGTCTGTCCGGCCCGATGGCAGAAGAAAGGGCCAGGAGAGGGGCGCGCCTCCACTCCTCGCAAGAAAATGGGCAACTATTCACGCAGGGACGGATTGTCTGCCTTGAACGCGCCCCAATCCCGGCGTAACCGCGGCTGTAATTCGATCTGACACGGGAATCGAAATGATGCAGACCAAGCTTCTGGGTGCCCTGGCCGCCGTCGCGCTGCTGGCGGCCTGCGCCAGCGAGGACACCTCCGGCGCCGCCACGGGCGCCGGCGCGGGGGCCGGCGGCCTCGGCGCCGGTGCCGGCATGAGCGGCGCGATCCGCCCCGGCAGCCAGGAGGATCTGGTGGCCAATGTCGGCGACCGCGTCTTCTTCGCCACCGACAGCAGCTCGGTCGGTGCCGATCAGCGGCCGACGCTGGAGCGACAGGCCGCCTGGCTGGCGCAGTATCCGCAGGCGCAGGTGACGGTCGAGGGCCATGCCGACGAGCGCGGCACCCGCGAATACAACCTGGCTCTCGGCCAGCGCCGCGCCAATGCGGCGCGGGACGTGCTGGTGGCCCAGGGCGTCGCCGGTGGCCGCGTCAGCACCATCTCCTACGGCAAGGACCGCCCGGCGGCGCTGGGCTCCTCGGCCGATGCCTGGGCGCAGAACCGCCGCGCCGTCACGGTGGTGCGCTGAGGGCCCGTCACGCCCCGCGTTGACGCGGGGCGGCTGGGTTGAGACAAGCGGCGGCATCCGCGAGCGCGGTTGCCGCCGTCTTCATGTCCGCGCTCCGCCGCCCGGTTTTGCCTCCCTGCCTCGTCTCCCTGGGCCCGCCCGCTTCCCGGAAAGGATCCGCGCCATGCTCCGCAAGCTCCTCCTCCTCGCGCCGCTGCTGCCGATGCTGGGCGCCGCCCCGGCGCTGGCGCAGATGGAGAGCCGGGAGGGCATCGCTCTGCAGAACCAGATCCTGCAGCTGCGCCAGGAGATGGAGGCCCTTCGGCGTGGCGGCGGCGGGGGCTATGCCGCCCCGGTCCCGGGGGGGGGGGGTGGGGCGCTCGACGCCGGAAGGCTTGGATCCCGACATGGCGTATCTCCTCATCCTGTTGT
>NZ_JBSXMU010000208.1:0-3044 GCF_054073225.1 Teichococcus aerofrigidensis | reverse complement strand
CCCTCCCCGTCGCCCTCTACGACATGGACACCTACTACCAGACCGTCAGGTCCAAATGGTTCGGTACGGGGAACTACGCCGAGGAGCAGCGGTAACGGTTCTCCCGCCCCCCGGGAGAAGGGAGCCCCAGGCGCCGCCACCCCTGGGCCGGTCCGCCGGGGCTCCCACCTTTCGGCGTGCCGCCGGGGCCACCGGCGGGGGCGCCGTCGGCGGGCCGGCAGGCGGCTAGCCGCCCAGCGCCATGCGGCGCACATGCTCGCCCAGAGCGAGCGAGGCGGTCAGGCCGGGGGATTCGATGCCGAACAGGTTGACCAGCCCCGGCCTGCCATGCGTGTCCGGGCCCTGCACGACGAAGTCCTGCGCCGCGACACCGGGCCCGACGATCTTCGGCCGGATGCCCGAATAGCCGGGCTGCAGGGCACCATCCGGCAGCTCCGGCCAATAGCGGCGGATGGCGGCGTAGAAGCCCTCGCCCCGGTGCGGATCGACCTCGTAGGCGATCTGCTCCACCCATTCGACATCCGGACCGAACCGCGCCTGGCCGCCCAGGTCGATGGTCAGGTGGGTGCCGAGCCCGCCCGGCACCGGCACCGGATAGATCAGTCGGGTGAAGGGGGAGCGGCCGGTGAGGGTGAAGTAGTTCCCCTTGGCGTAGAAGGTGGGCGGGACATGCTCCGCCGGCATGCCGGCCAGGCTGCCGGCCAGGCGCGGCGCGTGCAGCCCGGCGGCGTTGATCAGCAGGCGGCAGCGAAGCTCCATCGGCTCGGCGCCGCCGACGCTGAGCTCGGCACCGCCCTCCGGCAGGAGCCGCCCGCCGGTGACGGGGCTGTGGAAGACGAAGACCGTGCCTGCATTCTCGGCATCGCCCTGCAGGGCCAGCATGTAGGCGTGGCTGTCGATGATGCCGGTCGAGGGTGAGTTCAGCGCCGCGACGCAGGAGATGGCGGGCTCCAGGGCGCGCGCCTCGGCCGCGTCCAGCAGCGCGAGGTCGGGCACGCCGTTGGCGGCGGCCCGCGCCTGGATCGAGGCAAGCTTGCCCTGCTCCTCCTCGTTGGTGGCGACGATCAGCTTGCCGCAGTTGCGGTGCGGCACGCCGCGCTCGGCGCAGTAGGCGTAGAGCATCCGCTTCCCCGCCACGCAGAAGCGCGCCATCAGGCTGTCCTTGGGGTAATAGATGCCGGCGTGGATCACCTCGCTGTTGCGCGAGGAGGTCGCCGTGCCGATTCCTTCCGCGGCCTCCAGCGCCAGCACCTCACGCCCGGCCAGCGCCAGCTCGCGCGCCACGGCTAGGCCCACCACTCCGGCGCCGACGACGACGCAGTCAACTTCTTCCAAGACCTCTCTCCTCCCGTCTTCGGCGGGGAGGATCTCTCTAGCGCGCCCGGGTGACGGCGTCGCCTCCCGGTTGCGGTTTCCGGCGGCGGGCGCGATCAAAATCGAGACTCCCCCCGCGGGAGCCGCGGCCGCCGCCGATGGGGCTTGACGCCATGCCCGCGCCGCCGCACCCACAGCCGCCATGGCAGCCCCCCCGATCCTTCTCCTCCAGGACATCCGCCTCGGCTTCGGCACCACGCCGCTGCTGAGCGGCGCGACGCTCTCCGTCTCCCCGGGGGAGCGGCTGGCGCTGATCGGCCGCAACGGCTCCGGCAAGTCCACCCTGCTGAAGATCGCCGCCGGCCTGGCCCAGGCCGATGCCGGCACACGCTTCGTCCAGCCGGGCGCGACGCTGCGCTATCTGGAGCAGGAGCCCGACCTCTCGGCCTTCCCGAGCGTGCTGGCCTATGTCGAGGCCGGGCTGGCGCCGGGGGACGATCCCTACCGGGCGCATTATCTCCTGGAGCAGCTCGGCCTCTCGGGGGAGGAGCCTCCGGCCAGCCTCTCGGGCGGCGAGGCGCGCCGCGCCGCGCTGGCCCGCGCCCTGGCGCCCAGCCCTGACATCCTGCTGCTCGACGAGCCGACCAATCACCTCGACCTGCCGGCCATCGAGTGGCTGGAGAGCGAGATCGGCGCGATGCGCTCGGCGCTGGTGCTGATCAGCCACGACCGCCGCTTCCTGGAGAGCATGACGCGCGAGATGGTCTGGCTGGATCGGGGCCTCACCCGGCGCCTGGCGCGCGGCTTCGCGCATTTCGAGGAATGGCGCGACGAGGTGCTGGCTCAGGAGGAGCTGGAGGCACACAAGCTCGACCGGCAGATCGCGCGGGAGGAGGACTGGATGCGCTACGGCGTCACCGCCCGGCGCAAGCGGAACATGCGCCGCGTCGGTGAGCTGGCGGCGCTCCGCCAGCAGCGGCGGGAGCGGCGCGCCGCCCAGGGCGGGGTCAGGATGGCGGCGGCCGAGGGCGAGGGCTCCGGCACGCAGGTCGTCTCGGCCGAGGGGCTCGGCAAGAGCTTCGGCGGGCGCGTGGTGGTGCGGGACTTCTCGGCCCGCATCCTGCGGGGCGACCGCGTCGGCATCGTCGGGCCGAACGGGGCGGGCAAGACGACGCTGCTCTCCATGCTGACCGGAACGCTGGCGCCGGACGAGGGGGTGGTGCGGCTCGGCACCAACCTGGAGATGGTGACGCTGGACCAGCGCCGCGCCGCGCTCGACCCGCAGGCCACCGTCGCCGGCAGCCTGACCGGCGGCCGTGGCGACCAGGTCTGGATCGGCGGCCAGCCGCGCCACGTCATCGGCTACATGAAGGACTTCCTGTTCCTGCCCGAGCAGGCGCGCACGCCGGTCGCGGCCCTCTCGGGCGGCGAGCGCGGCCGGCTGCTGCTGGCCCGCGCCTTCGCCACCCCCTCCAACCTGCTGGTGCTGGACGAGCCGACCAACGACCTCGACCTCGAGACGCTGGACCTGCTGCAGGAGCAGATCGCCGATTACGCGGGCACGGTGCTGGTGGTCAGCCACGACCGCGACTTCCTCGACCGTGTCTGCACGAATGTCATCGCCTGGGAGGGGGAGGGGCGCTGGCAGGACTATCCCGGCGGCTATTCCGACATGGTGGCGCAGCGCGGGCATGGCGTGCGGGCGCGGGCCGGGGCGGCCAGCCCCGCGC
>NZ_JBSXMU010000207.1:0-3081 GCF_054073225.1 Teichococcus aerofrigidensis | reverse complement strand
GCGCCTGCAGGTCGGCGGGGCCCAGCGCCGCCAGCGGCAGGGCGCATTCCGGCTCGGCCAGCAGCCCGGCCAGGCGGTGCAGGGGGGCGATCTGGGTGCCGCCCTCGGCGCGGGGCAGGGTGCCCTGGTCGATCGCCCAGCGCCGCAGCGCCTCGGCGGCGGTGCCGAGGAAGCGCTTGCTGCCGATCCGGATGGTGCAGCGGCGCAGGGCGGCGCTGGCCATGCCCTCCCAGGCCTCGGCGGCGGCGCGGTCCTGAAAGGGCGCGCGGTGCAGGGCCGCGGCGCCGCGGCCGATGCAGACCTGCCAGGCCTCGCCACTACCGGAGGTCGCGGCAGATATCCGTTGCACAGCCATGCATTGATCTCACCTTGCCGTGAGGCACAAAGCCTCCCGGCCGGGAAATCGCAAGCGGAGAACGGCCGCGGCGGGGAAAAAACGCGAGCGAGCCCCGCTCTCCCCCTGCCCGGCCATCCGTTCTGTGGTATTTCGCAGGACTATGAACCCTGCCCCGGACCTTGCCCTGGCCCCTGGCGACTGTCGCGCCGTCCTGCCCGGACCCACCGCCGCCGGAAAGCCCGCGCCTGGACGGTCCTCAGGCGGGAAGCAGGGTCTCGGCCGCCGGCAGGGCCGGTTCGCCGTGCCCGGCGGCCTCCGCGGGGCCGGCACCGGCCCGCAGCAGGGCGATCAGATCCTCCGGCAGCTGCGCCTCGATCATCACCGCAGCGCCGTCGATCTCGACCATGGCGCCGGACAGCAGCCGGGTTTCCATCTCGACCCCGCGCGGCGTGGGATCGACCAGGCGCAGGGTCTCGCGGGCCCGCGCCAGGGCGGCGCCGCGCAGCGCCTCGAGCACTTCGGCCCGCGTCAGGCGGATGGTGTGATGGACGAAGAAGGGGGCGGCGAGGCTCATGGGAGGGATTCTCCTTCCTGGGGAGGCGGGCCGGCGCGGACCGCCGCCGGATGGCAGGCGGCCCGGGCTATCCCGCATGTTTTAGCATCGCCGGCCCCGCCCTGCCATTCCGGCCTTCGAGAACATCGTGAAGGAAGTCCTGCCGCAGCGGGGGCGCAGGGGAGGGGAAGGCCGGGGCCAGGGCGCGGCCCGACCTTTCCATCTTGTGAATTTTTGCGGGTGGTCCCGGCCGCGAAAAAAGTTTAAGACCGACGCAGAGGTTTCGCAGACGAAGGAGGAGAGGCGAGGATGGCACGCACCGGCAGCACCGCCAGGAAGACCGGCCGCGCGCCGCTGCCGCAGGGCGGCCGCATCGTGCAGCTGCGAGGCGCGAGCCCGGACGGGCCGGCCTTCTCGGTCGAGCTGGTGACCCCGGAGAGCGCCGCCGGCCTGCTCGCCCGCAAGCGCCCCGCCGCCGGCGAGAACCCGGCCGCCATCGCGGCCTATGCCGAGGCGATGCGCGAAGGCCGCTGGATCCTCAACGGCATGCCGCTGATCCTGTCGCGCAACGGGGTCCTGCTCGACGGCGTGCAGCGCCTGCGCGCCTGCATCCGCGCCGGCGTCCCCTTCCTCACCGTGCTGGCGCAGAACATCCCCGATGACGTGCTGCACACCATCGACCAGCAGCGCCGCCGCTCCTTCGCCGGCGTGCTGGAAAGCCGCGGCATCCCGCATGCCCATGCGCTGCAATCGGCGCTGGTCAAGCTGATCCGCTACGAGGACGGCAAGATGCTGCGCGGCGCCGGCACCGCCGCCTGGTCGCGCATGGACCGCGTGCTGCGCGCCAATCCCGATCTCGAGGCGGCGGTGAAGCTCTCCCTCGAGAGCCCGGCCACCATGCTCTCCGAGGCGGTGCGCACGCCGCTGCTCTTCATGGGCTTCCGGGTCGACAAGGCGGCGACGCGCCGCTTCCTCGACGCCATCGCGCATCCCGAGAACCACTCCCCGATGGAGCCGGGCGCCCGCATCCGCGACCTGATCGACATCACCCGCGGCGATCCGACGACGCGGCTCAAGCCCACCACCCTCTTCGCCGTCTGCATCAAGGCGCTGAACGCGACGATCTCCGGCGAGCACCAGCGCAGCTACACCTGGATCGACCCGACCGCCAACCCGACCCGGGGCGAGGACTTCCCGGCGCTCGCCGGCTATGCCGGGCTCGACGATCCGGGCCATGCGGCGGATGGCGAGGAGACGGCGCGCGGCCTGCAGGAGGCGGTGCGGCGCCTGGCGGCGGAGGAGGGCGTCTTCCCGCTGGCGATCGAGACCATCACGCCGGAGATGGCCGAGGCCTACCTCGCGCACAACAGCCGCAACCGCAAGATCGTCGCCGCGCATGTCGATGCCATCGCCCGCGACATCCGGGCCGGCAACTGGATGATGAACGCGCAGCCGATCTGCTTCAGCCGCGCGGGGCGGCTGCTGAACGGGCAGCACCGGCTCTCGGCGGTGATCCAGGCGGGCGAGCCGATCGAGGTGCCGGTGATGCGCGGCCTGCCGGAGGAGGCCTATGCCACCTACGACATCCACGCCAAGAAGGGCCCGCAGCTCGGCATCGCCTTCGACAGCTTCGGCGACCGCCCGCTGGTCGCCGCCGCCGCCGTGCTGCTCTGGAAGCACGAGCTGAAGCCCGCCGGGACGCGCAACGCCAAGCCGACGCCCTCCGAGGTGATGCGGATCGTCGAGCAGCATCCGCGCCTGCTGGAGCTGCGCACCTTCGGCCGCAAGATGATCGAGTTCGGCCGCGGCTCGGTGCTGACCTATGCCGCCTATTGCATCGAGCGCGAGGATCCCGAGCTCGGCCGCGTCTTCCTGGAGCGCTTCGAGAGCGGCGCCGACCTGCCGCGCGGCCACCTGATCCTGGAGCTGCGCAAGCGGATGCAGATTTTGCGCCGCGAACGCACCAGCCAGGAGGAGCAGCTGCGCGAGGTCCTGGCCGCCTGGGCGCGCTTCCGCGAGAAGCCCGATCTCGACCGGCTGGACTGACGCGCGGCCGGCCTCGGACGTCCGGCCCGGGACCCTCCGCCCCGCGCCGGCGGGGCCAGATCAGTCCGGCCGCCGCGCCAGGCGCGCGCTGTCCTCCGCCCGCAGCTCCGCCTTGCGCGCCGCCTGCCGCAGCGCCGCCTGCCGC
>NZ_JBSXMU010000206.1:0-3114 GCF_054073225.1 Teichococcus aerofrigidensis | reverse complement strand
GCGCGAGGCGGCCTCGCGCGGCAGCGGACGCAGCTCGATCTCCTTCAGCAGGCCGCCCACCCCCATGCCGGCGATCTCCGCACGTCCCACCGGCAGGCCGGCGAACAGCCGCTGCAGCACCCAGTCGAAGCCGTTCAGCTTCGGGCTGCGGGCGCAGCCGGGCAGGACCATGGCGGGAACCTCGCCGATCCGGCCGAGGCAGAGCAGGTTGCCCGGATCGACCGGCATGCCGAAATGCAGGATCTCGCCCCCGGCCAGGACGATGCCCGCCGGCCCCACATCGCGCCGGTCCACCACCGCCGAGGCGCCGGCCACCAGCAGCATCTCCGCCCCCCGCTCGCCCAGGCGCCGCAGCGCCGCGGCGATCGCGCCCGCCTCATGCGCGCAGCGCTCGGGCGGCAGCAGCCTGCCGCTCAGGCCGGCGACGCGCTCCGCCGTGGCCTCCACCGCGCCCTCCATGACGCTCTCCTTGAGCCCCGGCAGCTCCGTGAGCACCAGCCCGACCGTGAGCGGCCGGAACGGATGCAGCGCCAGCAGCGGCGCCTCGCGCGCCAGCGCCTCCGCCGCCTCCAGCACCGCGCCCGGCACGGCGAAGGGAATGATCTTGGCGGTCGCCAGCATCTCCCGCGGCGAGACCGGCACATGGCCCGGCAGGGTGGCGAGCGTCAGCCCCTCGTCCAGGGCGTTCAGCCGGTCCACCCGCGCGCGGTCCACCACCAGCAGCCCGGCCGCCCCGGCCAGCAGGTTGACCCGGCCGGTGGCGGCGCGCGTGCGGGTGAGGTGCGGCCCGAGCAGGGCCTCGCCGAGGCGGTGCGCCGCCGCGTCCTCGGCCACGTCGCCCTCCTCCAGTCGGGCGGCGATCACCGCCTCCTCGCCGGCCTCGCGGAGCGCCGCGATGGCGGTGGCGTCCAGCACGGTCCCCTTCTTCAGCACGCGGCCCGGCAGGCGCCGGGTATGCGCCAGCACCGCGCCGAGCGCCTGGTCGAGGCGGGTGGGGCCGAAGATCATGGCGCCGGCGCCGCTTCGCGCGGCTTCCCGATCTCCGCTCCACGGCGGCGGGCCACGATCTCGGCCATGATGGACAGCGCGATCTCCGGCGCCGTCACCGCGCCGATGGCCAGTCCCACGGGGGCGGCGATGCGCGCCGTCTCCGCCTCGCTCAGCCCCGCCTCGGCCAGCCGCGCCAGGCGCTTCGCATGGGTGCGGCGGCTGCCCAGCGCGCCGACATAGAAGGCGGGGGAGCGCAGCGCCACTTCCAGCGCCGGGTCGTCCAGCTTGGGGTCATGGGTCAGGGTGACGACGGCGGTGCGGCTGTCGGGCGCCAGGCCCTGCATGGCCTCGTCCGGCCAGTCGCCGACCAGCGTCACGGCGGCGCCGAAGCGCTCCTCGGTGGCGAAGGCGCGGCGGGGGTCGACCACCGTCACGGCATAGCCGAGCCCGGCCGCCATCGGCACCAGCGCCTGGGCGATGTGCACCGCGCCGACCACGATGAGCCGAAGCGGCGGATTGTAGGGCTGGACGAACCAGCAGACGCCCTCCTCGGTCAGGCTGCGCGCGGCGTCGCTGGCCAGGACCTCGCGCGCTGCCTCGGCCAGGGCGGCGGGCAGCTCGTCCTCGGGGTGGAGGTGCTGGGCGCCATCGCTCAGCCGGGTCAGCACGGCGACCGGGCGGCCCGCCGTCCGCGCCGCCCGCAGGCGCGCCAGGAAGCCGGCCTTCATGCCGCGGCGTCCAGCTTCTCGACGAAGACCTTGAGCTTGCCGCCGCAGGCCAGCCCGACCTCCCAGGCGCGCTCGTCGCTGATGCCGAAGTCGAGCAGCTGCGGCTGGCCGTCGGCCATGCTGCGCCGCGCCGCCTCGGCCACCGCGCCCTCGATGCAGCCGCCGGAGACGCTGCCCGCCAGCCGGCCCGAGGCGGTCACGGCGAGTTGCGAGCCCGCGGGGCGGGGGGAACTCCCCCAGGTCTCCACCACGGTGGCCAGCGCCACCGTCTCCCCGGCCGCCAGCCAGTCCGCGGCGGTCGAGAGAATGTCTTCCTGGTCGCTCATGCCGGTCCTCCGTCCCTGGAGAGTCTCGATCTCGGAAGGCCTGGCGCCCGGCCCGCCGGCTGTCCGGCGTGGGGAGGGGCGGGGCGGCAGGCCCTGGATTCGACTCGGGCAAATCCCGATCCGGCGGAATCACCGGATCGGGTAAAGATGCTCGCAAGACAAGTGGCTGGAGCGTTTGCCGTGAGCCAATGCGAACGGAAAACGCTCTAGCGCCGCGGCGCCGGGGCGGAGAGGGTCCGTACCAGTGCGCGCAGGCTCTCCAGATTGTGGACAGGACGGTGCTCATGCACCAGGGGCAGCATGGTGCGGATGCCCTGGGAGCGTGGCTGGAAGCCCGAGAAGCGCAGCAGCGGGTTCAGCCAGATCAGCCGCCGGCAGGAGTTGCGCAGCCGCTCGGTGGCGGCGGCGAGCTTCGCCAGATCCGCCTCGCCGCCGCGCTCCAGCCCGTCGGTGATCAGCAGCACCACCGCGCCCTGTCCCAGCACGCGGCGCGACCACTGGCGGTTGAACAGCTCCAGCGCCTCGCCGATGCGGGTGCCGCCGGACCAGTCCGGCACCATGTGGCTGACCATCTGGAAGGCGGCCTCGGGGTCCCGGTGGCGCAGCGCGCGGGTGATGTTGGTCAGCCGGGTGCCGAAGAGGAAGCTCGCCACCCGGTCGCGGTCCGAGGTGACGGCGTGCTGGAAATGCATCAGCACCTGGGCGTAGCGCGCCATGCTGCCGGAAATGTCGCAGATGACGACGAGGGGCGGCGGCCGCACCACCCGGCGGATGCGGCGCAGCTCCAGGATCTCGCCCCCCTGGCGCAGGCTGGCGCGGATGGTGGCGCGCAGATCGGCCCGGCGCCCGGCGGGGTCGGGGCGGAAGCGGCGCGTCGGGCGGGCGTCGAGCGGCAGGGTGAGGCGGCGGATCTCCTGCCGGGCGGCGGCGATCTCGGCCGCGCCCATCGCCTCGAAATCCATGGTCTGCAAGGCCTCGCTGGCGCTGACCGTCAGGCTGGCGTCGATCCGCCGCTCCGCCGGCGGGGGCGGCTGCGCCGGGGGCGCGGCGCCGCCCAGCGCCTCGGCCAG
>NZ_JBSXMU010000205.1:0-3121 GCF_054073225.1 Teichococcus aerofrigidensis | reverse complement strand
CCGCGGCGCCCGCCCCCGTCGCGGCCGCCGCGCCGGCGGAGCCAGCCCCCGCCGAGTCCCAGGATGAGGAGCAGGCGACCGACCTCCGCCCCACCGCCCTGGCGCATCATTCGGTGCTGATCGGCTATGGCCGGGTCGGGCGGCTGGTCGGGCAGGGATTGCACCGTGCCGGCGAGCCGGTGCTGGTGATCGAGGAGCGGCGCGAGAGCGTCGAGGCGGCGCGGGCGGATGGGATGGAGGCGATCCTGGGCAATGCCGCCGATCCGGCGGTGCTGGCCGCCGCCAACCTGGCCGAGGCCGACCGCCTCTTCATCGCCATCCCCGAGAGCTTCCACGCCGGGCAGGTCGTCGAGCAGGCGCGGGCGATCAATCCCGGGCTGGACATCCTGGCCCGCGCCCATACCGATGCCGAGGTCGAGCACCTGATGAAGCTCGGCGCCTCGCTGACCATCATGGGCGAGCGGGAGATCGCACGCGGCATGCTCGACCATGCCCGCCTGCCCCCCGCCGCCGCCGCGGTGCAGCCCGCGCTGCACATGACCGCGGCCCGGCGGGTGGTCGGCAGCCAGCGCGACCCGGCGGAATCGGGGAACTGACGCGCCGGCGGGGCCGGCCTCCGGCGCCCGCCGCGTTCCGCGACCCGGTGCGGGTGGGCGGCCCGGACCGCGGGGGCGCGGCGAGACCCTTGCCAGGGTAGGATGGCGGCCCTACCACCGCCCCTTTCCGCCAGGTCCGCAAGGGGGTGACGCGCATGAACTGGATCAGCGAATGGGCGCTGCCGAAGATCCAGACATGGCTCGGCCGCAAGGAGGTGCCGGACAACCTCTGGCACAAATGTCCGGCCTGCGAGCAGATGATCTTCCACCGCGACCTCGAGCGGAACCTGCATGTCTGCACCCATTGCGGCCATCATCTCCGCGTCGGCGCGCTGAAGCGGGTCGAGTACACGCTCGATCCCGGCTTCCAGCGCATCGAGCTGCCGAAGGCGCCGGCCGACCCGCTGCGCTTCCGCGACCAGCGCCGCTACGGCGACCGGCTGAAGGAGGCGCAGGCCAAGGCCGGGCAGGATGACGCCGTGGTGGTGGCGCATGGCGCCATCGAGGGCCGCCGCGCCGTCGTCGCCGCCTTCGAGTTCAGCTTCATGGGCGGCTCGATGGGCGCGGGCGTCGGCGAGGCCATCGTCACCGCGGCGAAGCTCGCCGTGCTGCAGGACGCGCCGCTGATCGTCTTCACCGCCTCGGGCGGCGCCCGCATGCAGGAGGGCGCGGTCAGCCTGATGCAGATGCCGCGCACCGTCATCGCCAGCCAGATGGTGAAGGAGGCCGGCCTGCCCTTCATCGTGGTGCTCTGCGACCCGACCACGGGCGGCGTCACCGCCAGCTTCGCCATGCTGGGCGATATCCAGATCGCCGAGCCGGGGGCCATGATCGGCTTCGCCGGCGCCCGCGTCATCGAGCAGACCGTGCGCGAGAAGCTGCCCGAGGGCTTCCAGCGCGCCGAGTACCTGCTGGAGCACGGCATCCTCGACATGGTGGTGAAGCGCGGCGCCATGCGCGAGACGCTGGCGCACGTGATCTCCCTGCTGCGCGAGCCGGTCCTGGTGGCGGTGGCGGGGGATGTCACCGCCGGGACGACGCCGGACCGCGCCGCCCTGACCGGGGCCGAGGGCGCACCGGAGCCGCAGGCCGGGCCGCCGCGCGCCCGGGCGCCGGAGGAGGCGCCGGCGTCATCCCCGGCGGCGGCGAAGGGAGCCCCGCCGGCGTGAGTCGCGCGGAGGCCATCATCGAGCGGCTGCACAGCCTGCATCCCAAGCTGATCGACCTCAGCCTGGAGCGGCTGCAACGCCTGCTGGCGACGCTTGGCCATCCGGAGCGGAAGTTGCCGCCGGTGGTGCATGTCGCCGGCACCAACGGCAAGGGCTCGACCTGCGCCTTCCTGCGCGCCATCGCCGAGGCGGCGGGGCAGCGCGTGCATGTCTATTCCTCACCCCATCTGGTGCGCTTCCGCGAGCGCTACCGGCTGGCCGGCACGCTGGTCACGGACGAGGCCCTGGCCGCCGCGCTGGAGGAGGTGGAGGCGGCCAATGCCGGCCAGCCGATCACCGTCTTCGAGGTGACGACGGCGGTGGGCTTCCTGCTGTTCAGCCGCGTGCCGGCCGACCTGCTGGTGCTGGAGGTCGGCCTCGGCGGCCGTTTCGACGCGACCAATGTGGTCGAGCGCCCGGCGGCCTGCGCCATCAGCAGCATCTCCCTGGACCACACCGATTTCCTGGGCGACAGCCTGGCGCAGATCGCCGGCGAGAAGGCCGGGATCCTCAAGCCGGGCGTGCCCGCCGCCACCGGCCGGCAGCCGCCCGAGGCCTTGATGGTGCTGGAGGACGTGGCGCAGGCGCTCGGGGTGCGGCTCGCCGTGCGCGGCCAGGACTGGGCGGTGACCTGGACCGAGGCCGGGCTGCGCTATGCCGATACCGGCGGCGCCATGGACCTGCCGCGACCGGCCCTGCCGGGGCCGCATCAGGCCGACAATGCCGGCCTCGCCATCGCCGCGCTGCGCGGCTGGGATCCGCCCTGGCTGAATGAGGCGGCGATCGCCGCCGGCCTCGCCACCGTCACCTGGCCGGCCCGGTTGCAACAGCTGCACGGCGCGCTGGCCACGCTGCTGCCGCCGGGCTGGGAGCTGTGGCTGGATGGCGGGCACAATGCCGGCGGCGGCGCCGCGCTGGCCGAGCACCTGCCGGCCTGGGCCGACCGGCCGCGCCACCTGGTGGTCGGGATGAAGCAGGGCAAGGCCTCGCAGGATTTCCTGCGGCCGCTGCTGCCACTGGCCGAGGGCCTCTGGGCGGTGGCCGAGCCGGGCCAGCACCTCGCCGTGCCGGTGGAGGGCATCGTCGCCGCCAGTGGCGGCCGCGCCCGGCCCGGGCCGCGGGTGGCGGACGCGCTGCGCGCCATCGCCGCCGAGGCCGGGGAACCCGGACGGGTGCTGATCTGCGGCAGCCTCTACCTCGCGGGTGAGGTGCTCAAGGCGGACGGCAGCAGCATCGCCTGAGGATGGGCGCCTGAGGATGGCGCCTGAGGACAAGCGCTGTCCTTCCGGACGGGTGGCGGGAGAAACGGCTCCCGCC